>CAYWWH010000023.1:6792-10471 GCA_964462155.1 uncultured Candidatus Saccharibacteria bacterium
GCACTTCCCCAACTCTTTTGAGTCCTCCCTGTTTTTGCAGGGATTCCGCCATGTTTAATAGTATAGCGTTTGATATTTTCATCCATATCGATAAAGTCATCAACTGCTTCTTTGAGTTTACTTGAGCTTGAACGACCAAATGAAATAACCTCAACTTGGCATCCGCACGTTGTTTTTAAGTACTCAACGGCAGGAATGAAGTCTCCATCCCCTGTTGCTAAAACAACTGCATCAAGTTTTGGCCCCATTTTTATTGCGTCAATCGCCATGCCGACATCCCAGTCCGCCTTTTTTGCTCCACCAGCGAATACTTGGAGATCTTTTGTCTTTGCCTCAATGCCTATTTTTGAAAGTGCTTCAAAGAAGACCTGTTCTTCACCGTTTTCGGTGGTAACAACGTATGCGATAGCACGAACAAGTATTCGGTCAGCAACAGCATCTTTGAGGACATTGTTAAAGTTTACCTTTGCATGGTAGAGGTTTTTTGCACTATGATAAAGGTTTTGAGTGTCAATGAAAACAGCGACACGTTGAGCTTGGTGTTTGATAACAGCCATATATAAATGTATTAAACTTGTATAAGTCTTTCGACTCAAGGTATTTGAGAACACGTAAGGTGTCCTCTTTTATAAAAAAACATAAACCCTATAGCAAGGGTATATGTCATAGTGTATCAAAAAGATTTACTTTTTAATATCAAGTTTCTTCAAGAGTGCGTTGTATGCACGCTTGTTTTTCTTTTCGAGGTATTTAAGGTGAGCTCGTCTGTCAGCAACAAGACCAAGGAGACCGCGTCGTGAGTGTAAATCCTTTGGTTGTTTCTTAAGGTGTGATGCAAGCTCTTCGATTCTCTTGGTCAAAAGACCAATCTGAACTTCCGGTGAACCGGTATCAGTATCATGACGTGCTGTCGTTCCTATGACATTCTGCTTCTTTCTTTTTGTTAGCATATATATACTGTAGCACAAGTTGGGGAAAGTTGCAAGTGCTTTCTACTCCCCTTCTCTTGCCTAAAACTAATGCGTCGCATCCTACTCCTTTTCACCGGTAAATGCAAGAAAAAACCACCTCCGATACACTGGAGGTGGCAATACCCGCTTTCGCGGGGATGTAAGGCCGAGGGTTGAGGTTAATGGTTAGGAGAAAAGAGAGGTTGCGGTGTGGGGGAGTGGGTTCTCGGCCTTCTGTACATAAGTATATATGAGGGTGATGAATATGCAATGTGCGCTGTTTTATGAAAGGAAGAAGTATGATAAATTGTGCGACATAGGGTATGAACACAACAGGTTTCATTTCACATATTCCTGAATTCCTCTCTTTTCTTGAAGATGATCAAAATAAAAGTGTTCACACTGCTTCAAACTATAAGCGATACCTGTTTCGCTTTGAAACGTTTTGTAGAAAGGTTGGAATACACTCAATTTCGGATGAAACGTTTAAAACGTATGACCATTGGCTTGTAGATGAGTTTTCACATTCAAACAAAAACGCAAGAATCGCACTGAAGACCGTGAACTACCATTTGAGCGCTCTTCGTTCTTACCTGCGTTACTTGCGTGTAATGAATATCTGGGTGTTTGACTATAGAAAGGTACATCTCCATGAGATTTCACGGGTGAGGGTTACAAAGAAACTAAAGAAACAAGAGTTACATACACTCCTCTCATCTCCTTCAGGGAGAGATATAAAGAGTCTTAGAGACCGAGCGATACTTCTCGTGCTTGCATATACTGATTTGAGAGTTTCAGAGCTCACATCTCTTGATAGGTCGATGCTGAGCGAAGGCGGTGAAACACTAACGGTGTATAAAAAAAATGGCTTATATACTGAGTATAATCTCCCAATCACTGTGCAAAGTATTTTAATGGATTACCTCGACTTACGGAGTGATACTGAAGAAGCTCTTTTTGCAAATAATGGAAAGAGAAGTTCAAAGAGTGGTGAAACACGTCTCACACCTCGTTCTATTGAGAGGATAGTGCGATACTACAAAGAGCGAGAAGGACTTGAAGTACATGTGACGCCTCACGTACTACGTATTTCAGGAAATGATATTTAGAAGTAGATCGTGGTAGTATGGTAGGACGTACACAGACAGATGCAACCTAATTTTCAAGGAGCATAGCGACTGTGAAAATGGAAATGCGACCAATTTTTCTTATGAGGTACGAATTAGAAAAATGAAGTGCTCTTGTAGTGCCCTTGTGGTAAGTTCAAGGCGCACAAACAAAATGGAGTGAGCTATACTACAGGTACTGCGAATAACATTTTGAGCAGTGCAACGCAGAAATGCGTTGTTTGTGTACATACTAAATATGAAAATTGTAAGTTGGAATGTTAACGGCCTCCGTGCCGTAGCTCGAAAAGACCTTTTAAGCCCCGTATTTTATACGCTTCGACCCGATATTCTCTTGGTACAAGAAACAAAGGCAACAGAAGATCAAATAGAGAAAGAGGTGGGCACTATACCTAGCTATAGAGGGTTTTTTAACGCTTCACAAACAAGAGCTGGCTACAGCGGTGTTGGGTTATATTTAAAAAAAGAAGCTGAAGAAGTCACCTACGGAATGGGTGTTTCAAAATACGATATGGAAGGTCGAGTGATTACTGCTCACTATGAAAACCTTATTGTTTCAAACATTTACTTCCCTAACGGTGGTCAAGGTCCAGACAGATTACAGTACAAGCTTGAATTTTATGATGTATTTCTTGAGTATATTGACGGATTAAGAAAAAAAAGTCCTGTAGTATGGGGTGGTGATGTGAATACTGCGCATGAAGCTATAGATTTAGCTCGACCTAAAGATAATGAAAAGAATACAGGGTTCCTCCCCATCGAACGTGCGTGGTTAGATGAAGTTATTGCACATGGATGGATTGATACATTTCGCAGTGCACACCCACACGAAAGTGGTGCGTATACGTATTGGGATATGAAAACAAGAGCGCGAGAAAGAAATGTTGGATGGAGAATTGACTACCTTTTTATGTCATCAGATTTAGAAAAAAAACTTAAAAAAGCCACAATTCACAACGGATTTTTTGGATCAGATCATTGCCCTATTAGTGTTGATTTGTAAGTGTCTTTTATAAACCCGCACACTTACCTTGTAGTATCACCCTCAAATCTACACACTCTGTGCAGTAGAAAAGTAAGTGTGCGGGTAAAGGACACTTATCCACAGTTATCCACATGTATGTCCTTTACCTGTCCTTTAATACAGATATACTAGTACGTAGACCAGCGTGATGGTGATTCCAAGGAAATAGGTGGTACGTTCTCTGTGTGAGGTTCATACAAAGAACGTACCACCTATCTCCAAGGAGCAAATGTTCTTTAGAGAAAAAATGTTCTTTTAGAAGAAAAGAAACTATGAAAACGAACTATATAAGCGTAGATGTTTCCAAACATATATAAAATTTTTTTATACAAACACTCTCGCATAGATCCAAGTAAAAAATCATTTCTTCAAAAACAATTACATATAGTAGAAGCAGCCCCCAGCTCAAAAGCCACCAGCGTAACAAAAGAGGTTCTCCACCCAAATGTTACCCTCTGACAGATCGCAAAGAGCGCTTAACCAAGCCATTTTATGTTTAAGCGTCCTTACGATCTGCCAAAGGAAAAAGCAGGTGGCTTTTTTTTACCCCGCATATATGCGGGGTTTCATGTGTAACA
>CAYWWH010000023.1:10571-14543 GCA_964462155.1 uncultured Candidatus Saccharibacteria bacterium
CTATACCACATCATGTTCCCTGCGAATCTTCTTTATTTCATTAGCATCCTCTATTTCCCTTCTTTCCTTACCCTTTTTACCAATTTCGGATAACTCAGAATCTGAAAGCTTTGAGAGCTCTACTGCTCTATTTTCAAGTATTTCCTCGGTATTTATACTTGGGTCATCAAGCACTTCTTCAAGGAGAGCGTGGAGAATATTCCCTATCCTTGGCCCTGGCTTTTCACGTGTAACATCTAGGACCTTTGCCCCATCTATTTTAAGCATACCAACAGATATGGGGTCACGTAATACTTCATCAACCATACTCTGGTACTTGCGGAGTCTAAACGGCTGAGCTTTTGGTTTCCCTGACCCAATTCTGTCGCAAATGCGTACATTTAATAGGTCCCAAATATCCTCAACTCCCACATTTGCTATCATTCTACGGACAGCTGAGAGAGAAATTTTGTCAGGATCACTAAAAAACATATGCCAACGGACTAATTTGACGATTTTTTCGACATTTTCCTTTGGAAAACGAAGATTTTCCAATGCTTTACGTGTTACACGTGAACCAATTACCTCGTGGCCATAAAAAGTAGCTTCACCTCGAGTAGTCTTTCTTTTACTTGCCGGTTTGCCAATGTCGTGAAAAAGAGCGGCAAGGCGCACCTCAAGAGGCCAGTTTTTATCAGCAGCATACTGAAGCGCTCGTAAGAGGTGCTCAAATACTGTGTAAATATGTGAGTGATTCTGCTCAACTCCAATACTATCCATTAAATCTGGGAGCACATACTGTAAAATCCCTGTGTGTTTCATGTGTAACAAAGCTTCCATGGGGTAGGGGGACATAATGGTTTTAACAAGCTCATCACGTATGCGCTCTTTTGAAATTTTTTCAAGTAAATGTGCGTTATTTGCTAGCGCTTCGAATGTTTTCTGTTCAATTCCAAAACCAAGTTCCGCCCCAAGACGTATAGCTCGCATCATACGGAGTCCATCTTCTTGAAAGCGCTCGTCAGCATCTCCTACTGCTTTGAGCTGTTTTTGCATGAGATCTTCATGTCCTTTATAAGGGTCAACTACATGTCCTTTATCAAGGTCAAGAGCCATTGCGTTTATGGTGAAGTCTCTCCGCGCAAGATCTTCTTCAAGTGATACACCAAATCGAACACTGTCTGGGCGTCGTCCATCAGTGTATACGCCATCAGTGCGGTATGGAGTAACTTCAATTACTTTAAGGGAAGGGGATGAAGGGTTCTCAGTTACCACTCCTACCGTACCAAAGTCGTTGTTATAGTAATTGTCTTCAAAAAGTTCTTGTATTTGAACGGGATGAGCGTTTGTCGTAATGTCCCAGTCTTTTGGTTCTTTGCTTAAAATAAGGTCTCGTACACACCCGCCCACAAGGTATGCTTCAAAACCGGCATCTTTGAGTACAGTTGTTACACGTGTAACTTCAGGAGGTATGGAGAAATCTTCACTATTCATGATACATATTGTATGTGGATAACGGCAAGCAAACAAGTATACTACTATCCGAACTGTGTACTATACTATATGAACATGAAATCTAAGGTTCAAGAAAGAGAAAAAGCTATTGAATTGCGGAAAAAAGGGTATTCGTACAATGAAATCTTGCAGGAAGTTCCCGTTGCAAAAAGTTCGCTAAGTCTGTGGCTCAAGGATTTACCACTTACTGAGAGTGAGAAGGAGTATTTACATACTAGAAAGGATGTAAATATTTCTCGAGGAAGAATAAAAGTTGCCGCAATACTTCGTGATAGGCGATTGAAAAGGGACGAGATTATTAGCAAGGAAGCTGAGAAAGAGTATGAGGGGAATAAAAATGATGAGTTGTTTAAAATAGGTGTTGCATTGTACTGGGCAGAGGGTGCAAAGAGAAATAATTATTTTGCATTTTCAAATTCTGACTACAAAATGATGAGAGTGATGGTGTGTTGGATCGAGAAAATTCTTAATATAAATAGAAACAATTTACATGCATATTTATATATACACAAACTGTACGCACATGAAAATTGTGAAGGATTCTGGTCTGAAAAACTCACTATACCGCTAACTTGTTTTAGAAAGACGACATACAAACCAACAAATAAGCAGGTTAAAAAAAGACCCCAATATAAAGGATGTTTGCGTATTGTTGTGCCAAAAAGTGCAATGCTTCTCAAAAAGATGAAAGTATGGCAGAATATGTTGGCAAAAGAGTATATGCGCCCGTGGTGAAACGGATATCATTCGACGCTTCGGACGTCGCATTCTAGGTTCGAGTCCTAGCGGGCGCACTAGGGTAAAACAAAAAACACATTCTCGCAGAATGTGTTTTTTGTTTTAGCAAGGAACCTGCATTGCTTGCGACCCTAGCGCGAGCCGGAGCGATGTTTTCTGCTCAACCTTAAGAGCAGAAAACACGCGAGGCAGGGTCGTGAGTGCTTACTGTTTCTGAAACGGAGTGTGCAGAAACAGTTAGCAACTCCTGACCACAAAGGACACAAACTGCTTTGTGTCCGTACCTTGGTGCGAGCCGGAGACATGTTTGTTTTTTAAGAAAAAACAAACAGTCGAGGCGGGGTCGCGACCACTTAGGATTTGAGGAGCTTTGCTCCGAACAATCCTTAGTGAGTTGTGACCACAAGGAAACTGAACTGCTTCAGTTTCGACCTGTGTGCGAGACATTATCGCCACATGCTACTATATACCTATGAAATATGTTGTTGGTTCAATGAGTGGAAGAAAGATAGAAACTGTACGAAAGGTTGTTCTACAACTGTTTCCTCTTGAAAGAGATATTGAGGTTGTGGGATGTGATGTTCAATCACTCGTTCCTGACACG
This sequence comes from uncultured Candidatus Saccharibacteria bacterium, assembly GCA_964462155.1. Lineage (GTDB taxonomy): Bacteria > Patescibacteriota > Minisyncoccia > Phycocordibacterales > UBA12088 > UBA12088. The sequence continues at coordinate 13,408 of CAYWWH010000023.1, forward strand.
CCATACGATGATGAGACGTATAGAGGAGCGAGAAATAGGGCAGTGCACTCTAAAGAAAAGGATCCGTACGCCCACTACTATATTGGGCTTGAAAGTGGTCTTGTGGAGCGGTATGGGCACATATATGAAGAAGCGTGGGCGGTCGTGATTACTCATGAGAGCAGGGAGTATGGTGGGTATTCAAGTGGACTTAAAGTTCCCGATTACATCTTAGAGAGGATGAAGAAAGAAAATATGGAACATTCGGATGTTATGGAACTCATTGAAGAGGAGTTTGGAAAATTACCAAACGATACGTGGGGCACCTATACCGGAGGAGCAATACTTAGAACAGTTAGCCTCGAAGAAGCTCTACGTAATGCCCTCATTCAAATAACGGCATCAGAAAATAGCTTCTACAGAAAGTAGAAGAACCAAATAAAAGGGACTTAGTCCCTTTTTTGGTGTTTACATCAAAACCCCACAAACAAAAACCTTGGTATACTGTGGCGTATGAGTAATGAAGGTATGCTGACACAGGTGACACAACACTCTCCTGAAAAGAGCCTAGAGTGCTTTTTTAAGAACCATTCTAATTCTCAAGAACAGTTTGCAAAAAGAATTTCACTCGAAGATTTGAAAGGTTTGAAAAAAGAGGGAATTACTGTAGAGCGTTTTCTTGAGTATGTTTCTAAAAGTACTGGATTTCTGTTACACGGCTCAATTCATGAAATTCAAGATGGTGCAATATCTGCACGAGGAGGAAAAGTATATGGAACTAATAATCCCGCGATAGCTATACTACGTTCATTGTATTCAAACGAAGATGTGAATTTACAATATCCATATTACCTTGATGAAGAAAATCCTCTAACTGTAAAAATACATACTTACTCAGAAGGTGGGTATATTCAAAAAGAAAGAGGTTTTGTATACCTCATTAATCCTGAGGGCTTTAGAAACGATCCAGTAGGTTCATGGCAATTCGTAAAAGAAGGTAGTAAGGCAGGGATTGAAATGATTGTTGAAACAGAAAAATGCGACTTTCAGTATCCTGTTGAATTTGTAAATGATTTAGGTTGATTTTTAAAAACACCCTCGAGACATGCGTCGCGAGGGTGTTTTTTATGAAAGTGCGTTGAACTTACTCGAAGTAT
>CAYWWH010000024.1:0-13915 GCA_964462155.1 uncultured Candidatus Saccharibacteria bacterium
CCTAGGATAGCCTTTTTGTCTACTAAATAAAAACGGGGACTGTCACGTTTATTTTCTGTGCGCTATGATACTAAAATTTCGAATATACTGTGTATCCATACCAAATGGTTAGTACAGGCAATAATGACCTAGGATAGCCTTTTTGTCTACTAAATAAAAACGGGGACTGTCACGTTTATTTTTTTAAATTCATGGTATAATATTTAATTATACAACATTTTTCTAAAAATAAACGTGACAGTCCCCATTTTTTATTTATTCGAAAGATGCTCGTGTTTGCTCAATTTCCTTCTTTCGAATCTTTTTCTGAAGTGTCTCCCAAACCGCAACGATATCTTGACTCTGTAGCGCTACTAAAGTAGCTATCCATACAAACAGTCCTACAAGTCCTGCAAATAATCCTTGGAAGAATATTCCCCAGAACGTATCAAGGGAAAGTGTTTGAGTAAGCAAGTTTAGGCCAATGTAGGTTGCATACCCTGCTACAAGCGACGACACGAGCGCCTGGAGAGTTGAGGCACCAAGTCCGCACAAGAAACGAGAGTGCGTTTTTGAAAAGTACCAAAGTAAAAGGACAAGTGTACAAAAAGACCCAATAGAGTATGCAAGAGCAAGGAGTAGTATTTCAGAGTTTGCAAGACCAGAAACGCGCATGAGTTTTGAAAGAGAGAAGAGGAAGCTTGGATCACGTTTCTCGTACCATAAAAAGAAGTACGCAAAGAAAATAGTTACAAGGGAGCTTATTGTTGTAATAATAAAAGGAATCATTGTCTTCCCCGCCGCATAGAGAGCTCGTACGAGTAAAACCATGAGCCCCTGTGCAACAAGAGATATAGTGAGGAGCGCAAACACTGCCGCAGTCATCTTTGTTGCATTCCAATTAAAAGCTCCTGTTCCTAAAATCACTCGAACAATCTGAGCTCGAAGTACAACAAAAAAGACAATGGTTGGTAAGGCCCAAAAAATAATTTGACGAGCAGCTACCTGAATAAGTCGCACATACTCCTCAATCTCTCCATTTGAGTACAGTTTTGAAAGCTTAGGAAAAGCAGCGACAGAATAACTCACCCCAATAATTGCTAATGGTACAGCTTGTAGATTCCAGGCAAACGTAAACGCCGAAACGGATCCTGTAACTAAACGAGTAGCCAAAGAAACAAGGAGGAGCATGACTATTTGTTGCATTGAAAGCGCTATCGTCCTTGGGATGGAAGTTTGTATCACTTCACGAACAAGAGCAAAACGGGGCACTATAACTCGTGGAGTCATTTGAGACGCAACCACAAATGGAGTTTGCACTCCTAAGTGAAGGATTGCTCCGAGGACGACCCCCCACGCAAGCCCATTGAGACCAAAAAATGGCTCAAGAAAGAGTATCCCAATAATCATCCCAATGTTGTAAAGAATTGGGGCAAGCGCGTAGAGTAAAAAACGCCCCTTCACCTGCACATACGCTGCAAACAAGTTCGATACCCCGAGAAAAACAGGCTGAAGGAGGAGAATCCGAATAACAGGCACGAGCTCTTTCCGCCCCCCTTCCGACAACGAACTATACAGAAAAGATACTATTTCATGTGCAAAAATAGAGGCAACACCAGCTAGAACGATGAGTGTGAAAGAAAAAAAGGTGAACATGCTTGAGAAAAACTCTTTCAACTCCTCTTCTCCATTTTTACTTGCCCGCTCTAAAAAAGGTATAAGGACAAACAGTGACACCATAGATGCGATGAGCGCGTACAGTGTATCAGGAACACGAAAGGCAGCGTAAAATAAATCGAGCGTCTCCCCTGCTCCAAAACGGTGTGCGAGTAACCTATCTCGAACAAGGGCAAAAATCTGCGAACCAAAAGTAAAAAATGCCAAAAGATACGCGGCCTCATGAAGGCCGCGTATCTCTTTGTGCACTAATTCCACCACCTTTTTAGGTGACATACTTTCTTTACTGAGTTAACGAACCTGCATCAAAAGGTACACTCTCCCCAACACCATTCTCAAATGGGAGACCTGCCCGTGTTTGAATATCTGCAGCAGTTGAAGTTGCATTTGATGTGAACGGATCTTTACCTGCCTCAAGATTAGCAATAACTGCAGAAACTTCAGTGTTATCAGGATTTGTCTCTTTCACCTTCTTGAACTCTTCAAGAGCACGAACGTTATTACCTATGCGCCAGTACGAGAGGCCAAGGAAGTACTGAGCATTTGCATAGTCTGGTGAAATCTCAGTAGCTCGTTCAAAAGCTTGAACAGCCTTCGTAAATTCTTCAGCGGCATAGTGCAAAAGACCAAGCTGGAAGAAAGCAACCGCGTTCCGAGGATTAAACAGTGTTATAGCTTCAACTGACTTAATAGCATTCTGGACTTCGTTATTCTCAATTTGAAGTTGAGCAAGTAAAAATATTGCGTCCGTGTACTGATTTCGCATCGTAATTGCTTTCTCGATATACTCACGTGATTTTACATTATCCCCTCGTGAATGTTCAAGAACAGCTTTGGCATACAATACAGAAGGAGCGTTAGGCCTTTGTACAAGCGCCTCATCGTACGCTGAAATTGCACTATCTATAACACCTTCGACACCATACTGAATGTTGTTGTGATAAATATTTCCGAGATTCGCCCAGTTTTGATAGTCATACTTATCAAGTGCCGTTGCTTCTTTTGCATTTGTTATTGAACGAGCTAGCAATCCTTCATACTCTTCTTTTATCTCTTCAGCGGGTTTTCCTTGTGAAAGTAAGTTCTGAATACGAATGGCGTCTATATTGCTGATAAAACGATAGTACACATCAGACTTAGTTGATTCTATCGCCTTTGTCGCATACACGTATGCTTCATCAAGTTTTTCTGGATTTTGTCCCTCTTCCGATACAATTTTTGCTGCACGTTGGAAGTTTGCCTCTGCAACATAGCGAGACGAGAGACCGTATACTCCACCAAGAGATCCGAGAGCAGTACATGTGAGGATAAGAGTCACTAGAAAGCCGACTTTTGGATTATCCTTGAAGACAATCTTAAAATACTTTGACGAACCAGCGTTGAAGTGAAGTGAAGCGATAAATACACCTGTCAGTATAGCTCCATACAGCACGATGACAGGACTTGGGACCTGGATAACGGTGTTAATCCAGATATAAAGAGCAGCTACAAAAGAAGTAATTTTGATATAGTCACCAACATTTCCAAAAGACTCATCCGACACTAAGAGGTTTCTCGCACCTCGCCAAACAAACAGTACGAAAAACGCAAACCATGCAAGCGCTCCAATAAGTCCCGTTGTCACGAAAGAAGTTGGAACGAGACCAATACCATATGGGAAAGGCGTAAGCCAGAACGCTGTCACGTTAATATTTACTGGAAGATATTTAAACCAAACATTAGAAAATGTTCCTGGACCAGAACCAAAGAGAAGACTTTCCTCCCCGAGAACACGGTCAGCCATTGCTATTGTCGTAGGCCATGATGGACGAACATCGTACTCTCCAACATTTGCCCACGAAGCAATATCCCCTGTCAAAGGTCCGCCAAAAATGAAGTATGCTGAGAGAGCGAATACAAATAGTGACGCGAACGAAATATTGTCAAGTAGTACCTTTTTTGAAAAGTAGGCATTTGAGATGCTGTACACCAAAAACGCAAGTGAAAAAGCTCCCATAATCCACCAAAGTACCGTTAGATTTGCGACTATAAGGAAGAAAGAAGAAGCAAAAAGAACAACCCAAAGTACACCTCGAACAAGAGCAGTAATTGGAAGTAAGATGAGTGACAACATCACGAAGATGGCAATGAGACCAAAGAAAACTGCAAGATCATTCAGTGTTCCAACAAGAGAGACTGACTGGAGACCCCACGTGGATACATTGTCTCGAGCAAAAAATATAACTATCTCAGCGAGCGAAAGAATAGTCACTGCACCAAGCATAGAAAGGTAAAGACCGAGAGAACGTTTAATCGAATTGAGAGTCATGGCAGTCACCGTGACAGCAATAGCAATGATAAGCATGAACACGGTGCTGTCCATCGTGAGCTGTTCACCAAAAAATGCCTGTCCTTTTGGAGTAAATACTGAGGAAAGAATGTAAGCGAAAGGAAGTGCCCATACACCGAAAAGTATGAGTGATTTAGGTATCTGAATCTCTTGAGCTCGAATGTATTGGATAGCGAAGAAAAGAAGAGCTATGAACACCAAACTTCCTCCAACAAAAATCTTTACCATGAGTGATGGAACGTTTGATGATGTAAAGACAAATATTGGCAGAACTACCACCAAAAGAAGTAAAGCCCAGTACCCAAGTGAGTTTAAAATTTCTGAACTTTTAGACTGTTTGTTGCTATTGAATATGTTCATAAAGATGCAAAGCACTGGCCGAAAAAACCATTGCTACAGATACTAAATAATAATATTAATTGTACACAAGATAGAACAGTAAGTGCAAATACTTTTTGCGGAAAAAAAACTAGACCACGTGTCTAGTTTGTAAACAAAACAGGCGTTCTCAAACTCTTGCTTTCTAACGTATTTTCGCCATCTTGAGAGTAGAGAATAATTGCACCACTTGTAGCGTTTGTTTTTTCAAAAGATAATGACACATCAAAAGGAAGTATGCCATTTGTTACACTGTCTTTTAAAACCATAACTGGCATTTCTGCTAATACGTCCAATTCCTCATTTTCAATACGAACTGAAAAGTTTCTACCAGCGTACCCCTCCTTAATTTCACCCTGAATACGAACTGGACTTGTAATAGTACTACTTGCAACCGGAAGTATGATAGCACCGAAACTGTCTATAGTTTCTTCTTCACCCTTGTCGATAAAAGAAAAACTTCTGAGTATTTCTTCTTGTGTTTCTCGTAACTTAACGTCAATAAACCCACTCCTCTCCATATGGTCTCCTGTGAGTGGATCAAATTCAAACTGAGCTATTTGCGTTTCCCCTCTCATGTACTCTATAACCTCCTCTTCTATTGATACTCTCGCAAACACAAAACCTGCATCAGTCCAGCTTTCTGGATGTTTTTCAAAAATAGCTTTTGTTGCCCACGCCTTACCAGTCTTTAAGAGATAATCCTTCGCTGAAGCTTGAGGTACTTCAATTATTACCGTGCTTGATTTTGATTTATTCTGCACATCTTCAGCAGCAATCCCTTCTGGATAGATCGAAACATGAGCAACAGGTTCAGTAATCCCAAAGACCTCTGCTTTTGTGCTCGTACTTATTGCAGGAATGATACTTATTGCAGGATCACCTGTTGAAAGTGTCCCTGTTGCAACTATCCATCCCTGAGGAAATTCGATATGAAAACCATACTCTTCACTTTCATAAGGAATCCACCCTTCCCTTGGATTAACCTCGGACTCTTCTTGCTCTTCTTCAATATGAGGTTCATCGGGAGTATACACCGGCCTAGGGTTAGATTTCCCAAGTACGTACAGCACACCAACTCCAACAAGGATTGCAACAGCAAGCCCAAGGAGGGTGAGGGCAACGGCATTTCCTCGTTCCCCCATTGTTTTCACTTTTCTCTGTCTCATGTTTACGAATTACGAAAGTCGCTTTTTTTTTGGATAAATGTACCCTTTAATTTCTTCTCTTCTTTATGGTCAAGGTACCTATTATATACCCACTCTATGGTAGCACCGAGAATGTAGGAAGCGCTAGCATTTAAAAGAAAGAAAATTGGGTACAATGCCCAAGAGAATGTCACCCCTACCTCTTTCACTAAAACATACGCCCATGGCATAACGGGTAAGATAATGTACGCCGCACAGTACAACTGATTACAGTAAAGAACGTACGCATACACGCTGAGCGCAAAGAGTGCGTAGAGTATTATGAAATATTTTCCTATTTTTGATTCGAACATTTCTCCCATATAGAAAGAATACCGCGTCTGCAAAAACAATCAACCCCGTAGTGAAAATGAGTAGTGCTTGAGCATTTCTGGCCAAGCACTATAAAAACCCGTTAGATTTCATCTAACGGGTTTTTATTACTTTTTAACTGTAACTTTAATTTTTTCTCTTTTCTTCTCCTCTTTCTTCGGCATTACTATCTTGAGAATTCCATCTTTATACTCTGCTTCAACACTTGACTCATCAACCTCCTCTGGTAAACGCACAGTTCTTTCAAAACTTCCTCGGCAAATCTCTTTACTGTAAAATTGCTTTTCGTTTTGTTCTTTTTGTTCCTCTCGGTGTCCGCTAATATGGACATAATTCCCTTCTACAGAAATGTCTATCTTTTCAGGATCCATTCCCGGAACACTCATTTCTGCAATGAGCGACCCACCTTCTTCGTAGAGATCGACCGCCATATCTCTTCCAAAGGCACTCAAGTGATTTGGAAAATCAGTAAAAAATCTATCAAACTCGCCAAAAGGCTCCCACTTAATTAGTGACATACGCATTTTTATGTTACCTACTAAATGTGTAGATAGTATAAAAACTTAGAAAAAAAATTCAAGAGTTACGATTCAAGTCGTGTTTTTTTGAGAAGGGCAATAGTGTAAAGACTTTCCGCCCACCCGAGAGGGTTGTTTTCATTTGGGATACTGGTGTGGCTGAAGTACAGTTCAGGCATCTTCCCCTCTCCATCAAGGATACTGCGAGACTTCTCGAGCCAGTAATCTGCTCGCTCGTGTTCTCCAAGCTCGCGGTAAATTATTGAAAGCCAAGGGAATCCCATAGTCCATTCCGCTTCTTCGCTGAATCCATCTTCATTGACATTGTAGTACCTGTCATTCCTGTATCGTATAACTCCTTTATCTCGCACCAAATGGTACTCAAGGTTTGAAAGAATTTCACGCGTCTCTTTTTCACTCGCTACTCTGTATGGGAATATGAGAGATAAAAGTGCCAAGTCTACAAATTTTGTTTTTGACTCACGTGGTAGACGACGGGCAATTGACGCTCGCCCTTCTGAAATAATCTCTTGAGGCACGGTAGCTAAACCTGTTTGCTGAACTTTCTCAAGTCCAGCAAGGCACGCGCCGATGGAAGAAGAGTGTATCTCTTCGTACTCTTCCCACATACCATTGTCAGCATCATGCCAGTACTCAATAGAGTGAAGGTAGTCAACCAAGCGCTGAACAATGCGTCTGTCATCCTCTGTACGCATCATACTTGTCCCCCGCTCCTCATGAGTTCCTAAGGCAAACAAAATACATCCTATTGCATCATTCTGCTTATTTCCCCACTCTTCCCAAAACTCTTCGAACGTTTCTGGATGGTAGCGAGCGTGTATGTACTGGTAGGTAAACTGAGGTTTCTTTTGAATTGCCCAGTTTATTTTTTCTTCATGTTTTAAGAAGATGTCAAGGAGCGCATGCCACGTTTTTCGAGCTACCTCAATATCACCTGCTTCCTCAAATGCCATCACTTCATAGAAATTATCGCGAAGCCAGCTCTTATCGTACCCTGTTGACACTCCGTATTCAGCAGCTGCAAGAAAGAGACCGCTCGGTGCAATGAGTTTTCGCAGTATCGCAAGATGCGAATCTATTTCGCTTTGAAGGTTCACGGTCATGAAGATATGTTACACCACAAAGGGCCCTTCACTCTTCGGAGTTGTACCCAATTCAGTATCCTTTTTCTCCTCGTAGGTAGTTAAAGCATTTTTAAAATCTTCATAAACAGCCTCAACCAAAAGACCATTCTCATCTACCGCTAAGAAATCAAAATAAATTTTGAAAAACTCAGCCATTGCCTTTTTGAAAGCTATTGTTTTTTGAACAAGTTTTTCACCTTTATAGTCGTTTAATTCTGCAAGTTTTTCTGCCTCTGCCTCAAGTCCTGCGATCTCTAAATCTAGAGTGCCGAGTAAACGCTCCTCATCACTTCTTGCAGGTCTTTCTCCGTACAGTATTTCCTGGGCTTCTGGAGCAGATTCACCGTATTTTTTAATAGTATCAAGTATTTCTTTATAGCTTGGAGCAGGTTCTCTATCCTTGCTTTGAGTAGGATTTAGACCTACTACAGCTTCAATTGAATTAGCTTCACTCATGGTGCGACTATAGCATGTTACCTGTTTCTTTCCAGTCAATTTTCCACTTAGACAACGTGTTTTGCATACTTAGCAAACTCTGTGTCTTACTCTTTCCAAAATCCCTTACTGAATCTCCATCCATACTTCAATACCGCAATCCCAACCACAAGGAGAATGCCAAGGTATACGATACTTCTCGTCAAGAACAATACGAGAGCGAGTGTACCGAGAGTAATTCCCTGCAACGTTTCGTTGACTGTCTCTACAAAAGCACGGATTTCATACATCCAAGAGTTCTTTATTGAAGTCAGATTGAGAAACTCGATTTTCTCAACCCTCACTGAGACATACACGTAATCAATACTGTCTTCGACTTCGCTCACATTTTTTGAAAGCATTTCAATTTGTTGAGCAAGCTGTATTCTTTCGTTTGTTAAACGTGCTATGTCGTTGAGCTTGCTACTTATAATACGAGAAAGGACATCCGCGTCTTTAGTATCAACAGCAAGTGACGTAACAGTATCATACGCACTCAAAGCATCTTCGAGTGTTTTCTCAAGTATCTCTTGTTTTCGAAGCAAGATAGAAAGTCTGTCACTGTACTCAACGAGCTGTTTTTTCACCGTCTCTGTACTTGCTGTAAAAGTCTCGGGATCAAGATTTTGTAATTCGACAAGAAGGGCGTCGATACTGGTACGCTCAACCTTAAAACGATACGAACATGAGTTTTCATTACGAGTAGCGTACTCAAACACAATATTTTTCCTTGGCTTCAGTGCTTCAAGTGTGTTACATACCTCTTCTAATCCTGTCTTACGATACGTCACATCGTACGAAACAGATTCATACATCTCAGCATCACTGCCAACGGTATGCGGTGAGCTCGGTTCAAATGCAACATCCTCGAGCATCACCCCTGAAGCAAGTGGGTTTTGAAAAGACTTTGTACTTCTTTCCTCACCAACCATGTTCATACTAGTTCGCGAATCAATACTACCGCTTGTCATCCTGTACCCAGTTACAGAAAAAAGAAATATCTTCAGTATGCTAAGGAGAACAATAAGCACCATCGAGACTCCAAGTATGGTCAGTATCTTCTTAGACCTTGAGAGATTCATCCACCACTCTTTTGTAAACAATGCGTTCATAGTTGTAGTTATTAGCTATATACATAAGTATTACATAAGAGACACAAGAAGTAATGGTACATGTGAACATCTGTTATTCTTGCACCATATAAAAAATTTGCCCTGTTGCAAAAACACTCTCAGGTAGAATATCCTTTTTTGCCAATACAACGTACCCTGCGTCTTCTGGAGTTTTATAAAAATTACCTTCTTGATTCGATGCAACCCCCTTTTCATAAGCAATAATCGAGTATCCACTATTTAACCAAAGAATATCTACAGACTCACCACTTCTCAAGACTTCATACTCACTCTCCCCACGTAACGAAATTAGGACGACGGAGGATTCACGAAAATAATCCACCTTCCCATTTTCTCCTACTGAAAGTACTGAATCAATCGGTCGTACTATTACCTCCGCGTCTTCTATCCAAACCCGCACTTCACCCACCTGAAGATCTCCATGCCGTGTAACTGAAGAAGCCCAGTACCACAAGAAACTTGAGCCCAATAAAAAAATTATAAGTAGTACTACTTGCAATGGGGTACCATTTGAAAACGTAATATTCTTTTTTAAACGCACCGCTTCAGAATGAATGTGGGCAATGCGTTGCCTTTTCCCCTGCTCCAGGTCTTCGACACTCTGAACATCGTCAGAAGAAACAAAGCCAAGGATGGAGTCACATGAAGTACAAAACACTCGCACTATTTCCCCGTCTTCGATTGAGTACGTCCTCGCAACCCTAACACTCACATCTTCAGGTGCAATTTTAAAACTGGCGTACCCAGTCTCTTCGGCAACTTTTGAGAAAGAAGAGAGCACGGGTTCTCCACAGGCCTCACAGTAGTAGTATCCGCTTTCCTTTGTATGTACGTAACGACCCGTGTTTGGTTTTTCAATTTCACCTTCCCGCAAAACGGCATACTTCCTTTTTGACAGTTTTTTCTTCCAAACCGTTTCAACAGAATCCTGTAACACTTGTTGTTCCATATCTACATACTACTTTATCGAACTCCTCACCTTATACTTTCCTGCACGAGTACGAAGTATCTTCATTGCAAGAGCCGGTATTCCTATCTGCTCCCCGAGCTCGTTTGCGAGTGAGCGCACGTACGTACCGCTTGAGCAATGTATCGAAACAGTTGCCACATCAAAACTCATTCCGTAGAGAATTCGAAGTGCATCATGCCAAAGGTGCAGAATTCGCTCTTGCCTAAAATCTCCTTTCACGAGACTAATCGAATGATCTACTTCTTTAAGCAACTCTTGTTCACTAATCTTTTTCATCCCAACGAGTGACGCGGAAAAAATTTCTATCCGATGTTCAGGAAGCATGAAGTTTGAAAGCTCTCCTCTCTGTGCTTTTACAAATAGTGGTTGACCCTCAAGTGGTTTACTTGAAAACGGAGGGTACTTTTGGTTCCGCTCTCCGGGAAGTTGAGCAATGTACTCCATTAAGAGTTGCGTTCGTACGGGCTTATGACTCGCTCTCGTCACCGCATCTTTCATTACCCCAAGCATGTCGTAGGTGTCAGTCGAAAAACCAAAGAGGATGTCGAACGTGTACTCCTTATCGAGTCCTAAGAATTCATTTCGTCTCTTATTCATCTCCCCCACTAAGACCACAAGCACCCCTTCGGCCATGGGATCAAGTCTTCCTGCGTAGGAAAGTGGGACGTTCTTATACTCAGGATTCGCCTTTCGGAAACGCAGAAGACACTCGAGAGGAGTTTCGCCACGTTTTTTATAGAGATTGAGGATATCTTTCATTTCAGGTACACTTTACAGCATCTATGACAAAAAAGAAGAGTGGGCTATCTACAGACCCGTACAAAGGGGTGCGAGATTTTTATCCAGAAGACATGTTTATTGAACAGTATTTGTTCGATACTATGAAAGATGTAGTCGAACATTTCGGCTACGAAGAGTATGCAACGTCAATACTAGAACCGAGTGAACTGTACGAAGCTAAAACGAGTGAAGAAATAGTTAATGAACAGACGTACGCATTTGTTGACCGTGGAGAAAGGAGGGTTACGCTTCGTCCTGAGATGACACCTTCTGTAGCTCGTCTCGTTGCCGCTAAGAGACGCGAGCTGCCCTTTCCGCTCCGATGGTATTCAATAGCAAATGTCTTTCGCTATGAACGACCTCAAAAAGGTCGTCTTCGAGAACACTTCCAACTCAACTGCGATTTGTTTGGCATGTCGTCAATCGAAGCCGACGTCGAAATAATCCTTCTTTCGTACGAACTCATGCGGGCATTTGGTGCAAAAGATACTGAATTTGAAATCCGTATAAACCACCGAGGGGTCATCCCTGAAACACTCTCACTCCTTGCAGAGGAACATGGTCTTACCATGCCTTCTGAAAAGCAGAGCGCTCTCTTGCGGCTTATGGACAGAAAAGAGAAAATGGAAGCCGAGACATATGCAGAAGCGATGCGAGAACTCCTAGGAGAAAAGCTCACAAAGGTCGTAATCAAAAACTACAACCCAAGCACAATACGGAAACTCATCCCAAAAACCGAATCCGGGAACACGCTCCTCACCCTTCTTGAGACCCTCGAAAGCCGTGGAATAAAAAACATAGTACATGACCCATACCTCGTACGTGGATTTGACTACTACACAGGCATGATCTTTGAGGTTTTTGATACGTCAAAAGAAAACAACCGCTCACTCTTTGGAGGAGGTCGCTACGATAACCTCCTCGACCTTTTTGGAACAGAACGTGTCCCTACGGTTGGTTTTGGTATGGGTGATGTGACACTTCGAGATTTCCTAGAGACACACAACCTTCTTCCAGAAATCTCCTCTCAAACAGATTTATACATTGGGTCGACGTCTCCGGAGCTCTACGACTTCACCTCACGACTTGCACAAAATCTTCGTCGCCACGATCTTACAGTCGCCGTCGATTATACAGGGCGAAAGATAGTCGATCAGCTTAAAACAGCATCGAAGAAAAGGATTCCTTTCTTCCTCACCGTAGGGGAAGATGAAATACACTCTGGCGTCTTTAAACTCAAACACCTTGAGAGTAAAAAGGAGTTTGTTATCCCCGAATACCAAATAGCAGACGTTATCTTTAGCTCTTTTGAATAAAAGTTATGACTAAGAAAAATAAACTTGTGAAGGTTGTTTTTGATATTGAAACATCAAACGTATTTGACGATATCGGGAGCAACGACCCCTCAAAACTCGATATATCAGTTGTTGGAGTGTATGACTCGACAACCGACTCCTACACCGCTTTTGAGGTACAAGAATTTGACGCTATGTGGCCTATCTTTGAGCGAGCGGACATGCTCATTGGGTTTAACTCAGACCACTTCGACATCCCTCTCTTGAACAAATACTACCCAGGAGACTTAACCAAAATTAAAAGTCTTGACCTTCTTGTAGAGATAAAGAACGCTCTTGGAAGACGCATTAAACTTGATTACGTTGCTGAGGCAACACTTGGTATCAACAAATCAGGACATGGACTCGAAGCAGTGCAATGGTGGAAAGAAGGCAAGAAAGATCTTGTGAAAAAGTACTGCCTCGATGATGTCCGTATCACGAAAGAGGTGTATGACTATGCTCTCAAGAACAAAGAACTAAGCTACAAAGACTTTGGTGATATTAGAAAAATAAAACTCGACACAAAGCACTGGGAAACAATAGTAGAACCTGCAGCAATGACATTCACGTTGGGGTTTTAGTACTTCTTGAAACAGATAAATACTTGATAGGTACATTTACTAAACAATTCAATTCTTATCATACGATTAATCGTATGATAAGAAAGAACACTTTTCTACCGCTTTGAACCAATTTTTTTCATTCTTGGAAAGAATGAAAACATGTCTCCACTTCGCACTAAGGTACGGGGCAAAGCAGTTTGCATCCGTACCTTGATGCGTGTGCCGAGACTCGAACTTGGGACCTCCCCATTATCAGTGGAGTGCTCTATAATTCACCTCTTCGAATGGTAACAAAAGGGTTACTTGTTTTCTTTGTGCGCGTGCCAAGACTCGAACTTGGGACCTCTCCATTATCAGTGGAGTGCTCTAACCACCTGAGCTACACGCGCACAAAGGAAGCAAGTACACGCTATCCTACCAGAAAAAGAAGCAACCCTCAACCATCTGGATGATTGAGGGCTGCGGTAAGGGTTACGACTAATATCCACTGTCTAACTCCTCATCTAGACGATGATATTTCTCGCTCTCTTTAGCATCCGCCAAGATACCGAGAAAGACAAATAACTTTGCCCAGAATCCAAAACCTGGACATCTTTCATCTATTCCCTTTCCAAAAATACTTCGTGTAACTTGTTCCATATCCCCTCCTGTATAAAAGGTTGCCTATGAAAACCCATCCTACCATACCACAAAAAGCACAGGTGTGCTGTGCTTGAAATAGTAACCTACTAGATATACTCTCTTTTGTTCCGTCTAACCTACATAAGTAGGATTACCTCACGAGAGGTGAGGCGCTCTTCCTATCTGGTCTTTCCCAGCGTCTAGTATGGATTTTAAGGCCTCCATACAAACCTTCTTGTCCTCGATCGAGGGACAAGAATCGCCAATATGTGTGTCACTGTCGTGACGCACGTTCCATTTGGAATTAATCCACGACCAGCTTCCGCTAGCCGTGCCTTGTTACGACTTACACCCTGTTACTGAACTTACCGTAGGCCGTGATAAACACGGACATCGGGTACTCCCAGCTCCCTTGTGTTGACGGGCGGTGAGTACAAGACTCGAGAACGTATTCACCGCAGTATAGCTGACCTGCGATTACTAGCGATTCC
>CAYWWH010000025.1:0-12467 GCA_964462155.1 uncultured Candidatus Saccharibacteria bacterium
ATTTCTATAGTAAAACATACTTAGGTAATAATTTTAGTATTTCCCTTCTACCATCATGTGAGGTGAATAATGAACAGTGCTCAAAGGAGAAAACTACGAAGGAAAAAAGAAAAAGCAGTAAAGGGTAACGTAAAGAACACAGTACCACTTACTCAAACAAAAGCTCGAAATAATGTGGAGCATGAGCATATCTACTTCATTGAACAACAAGGTATATTGGGAGCGTTTTTTGACCTCCTTATGTTACCTGTGATGCAGTATCTCATGGGTTCGTTTGAAGAGTCAGCACAAAGAACTCATTTCTGGAACAATAAAAAATTTCATAATCACCACCTCTTAAAATCGGGCATGATGATTCATGAAAAAGGGATTGAAAGTGCTCCTGATAAAGGGTTGTTTCGTTTCCACTGCCCGCGATTTGGAGGGTGGAAGAATTCTATAGTTCTCAAACCACCCGTAACAGTTGATGGAAAATTGGCGGCAAAGTGGTTCATCGGTTGGGTAACTAACGGTGGAGTGTATGCCGGCTACTCAATGGTTCCGATATTCGATATGTGCAAGGTGCTTATCGGCTCAGGAGATGTATCTTTCTTTGCCCTTACTGAGGTTGATTTAGAAATAAATAAAGAAAACGTAAAAATGCCACACGGTATGCTTGCTGTTCGGCAAGTACGACTGATGAAAGTAGGTACACATGTCATTGGGCAGGATGAAAAGTACTCGCATGTTCCACTGCTTTGACTTATGCCATTCCGTTCATTCAAAACCCCCTCATTCACAATGTGAAAGAGGGGGTTTTGTGTTTTCGATTTTAAAAATCTTACTTCTTTTTCGCTACCGCTTTCTTTTTCACTACAGGAGCTTTCTTTGCAACCACTTTCTTCTTTTCTGTCACCTTTTCTATTGTTTTAGCAAGCGCTTTTGTGTCTACGGTCTTTTTAGCTGGTTTCTCTCTCCTTGCCTTTTTTTCTGTATTTTGGAGAGTTACTGCAGTATCTATAACCTTCTCTTCTTGTTTTGGTGAGAGAAGTGCAAGAATTTTAGTAAGTGTTGCGTTTATTTGCTCAAGCTGAGGTTTGTAGTTTACAGATGAGTGCTCTTCTCGATTATCACGTGAAAAACGAGGTTGCTCTCTTTTCTCAAAGTTTCTTCCTCCCCGATCATTTCCTCCGTCACGTTTACTCTCAAAACAGTCACTACAGAATACAGGTTTATCTCCAGTTGGGCGAAAAGGGACTTCACATCCCTTACCACACTCACTGCAGGTAGCACGGTGCATGTCAGGCCTATCACCTCTTCCGCCACCAAATCCTCCTCTTCCTCCGCGGTCACCACCACCAAATCCTCCACGGTTTCCTCTATCGCCTCCGAAGCTACCACGTCCCTTACGGTCACCTCCGAAACCTCCTTTGTTAAATTTACCCATATAGTTTTTTAGATATGTTACGATTAGTTGGAGTAGTCTACGCTATATATTCAAAATACGCAACATTTTTTCAAATTAGTAAATAATACTTAAAGTATCACTTCTAGAACCCCTTCCCCACCATATTGTATTTTTGCATACGAAAACACATGTCCTAAGCTATTTAGTTTCGCTTTTACAACGTTTGGTAAAACTGGTTCTTTGTTTTTTGAGTGGAGACCTTTTCCAACTATGATATGTACTCGCTTCCATCCTTTCTTCTTAGCTTCAAAGAGAAAGTCTTCCAAAGCATCTTCTGCCTCAATAGATGTACTTCCGTGGAGATCGAGCTCTGCATCTACTTGAATTTCATATTTATTCCGTTTCATTAAAATACTATATAAAAATTTGTGAAAATGTACATTGTATCAAGTATGTATTTGAGATATTCTACAGTTTGGATTTGTAACTTTCGTGCACATTATAAACCCACTACGAGGAGGAGGGTATGCAAAGGTTCGAAGAACTTAAGACATTAGGACTTCCTGTCGGTGTTCTCTTAACCTTGAGTAAGAAAGGTTTTACTCATGGTCTATTTCTTCCAAACAAAAAAATTAAAGTACGGAAATGGTCGGATGGAAGGTTGGTGTATGATTATTTTGATCTTCCTGAAAAAACCCAACCAAACCATGCATAACCGGGCGCTTAATAAAAAACCCGCCAGTAATCAAAAAAGATTACTGGCGGGTTTAAACGAATCTATTTAAAGACTGTCTATTGCTTCTTCTGCAAGATCCTTGGCTTCTTCAGCGAAATCTATCGCATCTTCATACTCTTCATCGTCAAATGCATCTTCAGCATCTTCTAGTGCGTCACGCGCATCATCGAGAAGGTCTTCCGCTTCGTCGACATCTTCGCCAACAGCATCAGCTTCGTCTATTTCATCCTCTGCGTCATCAATAGCATCTTGTGCATCATCTATGGCATCCTCAGCGTCGTCTTCATCGCTCCCTGAGTTTACCTCATCAAATGCATCGTCAATAAGATCTTCAACATCATCGAGAATATCCTCAGCGTCATCATACTCCTCATCGTCGTATGCATCTTTTGCTTCCTCGAGCTTACTCTCTGCTTCTTCAAGCACATCCTCAGCGTCGCTTATATCATCCCCGTCATCTTCCATGTCCTCAAGTTCATCCCATGCATCTTCAAGAGCATCTTCTACCTCTTCAATTTTCTCATCCACCTCATCGTCACGACTTACCCCTCCGGCATCTTCAAAAGCATCCTCAGCATTTTTGTACGCATCTTCAGCACTTTCAAGGGCATCGTCATCATCTCCTTCAAGATATGCAGCAAAAGCATCTATGAGGTCTTCTTCAGCGTCCTCATAGTTACTTTTCGCAGACGTCAAAGCTTCTGCTGATACAGAAGCATCTTTGATAGCATCTTCTGCATCACGGAGCATATCTATCGCATCGTGGATTACGTCCTCCACATCGTCTGAAACTTCAGAGTTATCCTCCTCTTCTTCATCTTCCTCTTCTTCAGTGTCAGCACTTCCTTTGGTCAAACCAAGAGATTCAAGGAGTTTCAGTAAATCAGTTGCTTGTTTTTTGTCATCTCCGCTCAGTGAGCTAAGCATACTATCTAAACTTCCAAGTGAAGAGGTATCGTTTGTCGTACCAGAATCATTGCTGTCAGTGTTCGGTGTAGTTGTTGGGTTTATGACAGCAAGAAGTGCTGTGCGAGTCCTTGCTCCAAAGAAACCCTTCGCAGGAGAGATGTTGTGATCTGCTTGCCAAAGAGCAAGAGCGTCTCTTGTAAGACCTCCAAAGCGGTTCGTCTCAAGTCCTGGCGCTCCTGGCCCACTTGAAGCGAGCTTATACCCAGCTCCATTTAGGTATTTCTGTAAACAGAGCACATCATCTCCTTCTATGCCTATGTCCAAGTCTCGCTCATACGTGCATTCTGATGCTTGTACAGGAGTAAGTACGAGAAGAGATAAGACAAGAACTGATAATGGTAGTAAAAATATATATTTTTTCATACTGCTAAAAATTTAATAAGTAATTACACACTTTAAACTACCTCTCCTGTGAGGTATATACGTACAGTATAAATGCTGACACCCCCTATAACCAAGTTAAAAAAAAACGTTGACACTGTGAATATATGAACGTACTATGCTGAAAGGTCGCAGAATCATTTCAATAACCTAAAGGAAGGGGGTTGCCATGACTCAGGTGTTTAGGATCAAACAGTACGTTTTCGGAAATATGGAAGGGTGTCGGCATGATTTTGAAAACTTTGCCAGTTTCTTGAGGCGGACAAACAAATGTGTTGGAATTGAGTGGGATTGTCCAGACACTGAGTCACGCGCTCGTTTGTATGCTTTTTCAGAAGAAGAACGAGAGACTGCGCTCGTCTCAGTTAAAAGACTCTTTCAGGCAAACAATCAGTTCTTTGTCTACCACTTGCTTCACGAGGGTGAGAGAACTACTTACGATGTACACCTTTTTGAATCTCTGTGGGATGTAACAAAGAGTCTCACCGATCTCAGGGAACGCAGGAAGCGCTTGCCAGATGTGGTAGTTTGGAGCTTTGGCTCAACTCTCCAGATGTTTACCCAAGACGATCTCTCGCGAGTATCACACTGGTGTAAAGAAATCGGTGTGAGTGATGTACGTCAGTTACACATTTGCTGCAGTTGAAGGACTCCTCTTCGTGGGATATACTTCATAACCGTTACTTGACCCGGCCTCACAGGCCGGGTTGGTTTATTGACAATAGTAAAAAAATAGTGTAAAATATACTTTTAAATATAAATTAATTTAATAACTAAATAAACTCGTATGGTTTCCCGTTTACGTTCCCTTTTTACTAAAGGTAAATATTTAGCAAGAACACATCCTAAGAAAAGCATGGCACTCATCATGTTTATCCTCATTGTTGTTGGATTTTTTGTAACAAAAGATGAAAAGAAGGAAGAATTAGATGAAGTTCGTATTCCGCAAGTCAAGGTGAGTACTGTTGGTGTTCTTTCTATGGATACTGAACCGCTCGTGCTTCTTGGTGAAGTACGGAGCGTTTCTCAAGCTGAGCTGAGGGCTCAAAAACCCGGAGAGGTAACCATGGTGTACGTGAAGTCGGGTCAATTTGTTGGAGCGGGAACCATTCTAGCTGAAATAAGCAACCAAAGCGAGCGCGCCGCAGTGCTCTCCGCTCAAGGTATCTTAGCTGCGGCACAGGCACAACACGCTAAGCTTTTAGCTGGGGCTCGGATGGAAGATAAAACAAGTTCTGTTGTACAGGCAGGTGCTGCGGGGATAGCTCTTGAGAGCGCTAAAGATAGTGCGCGGAGTGCATACTCGCAAGCATACACTCTCGCTCAAGATGCTCTCTTTGCTCAAGCTGATGACTTCTTCTCAAATGCGTACACTGTAGACCCTAGTTTTCGAGTTCGAAGTGCTTCCTATGATGAGAGTCAAGACATTGAAAAGCAACGTGTCATATTGGGAGACAAGCTTGAAGCGTGGAAAGAAAAGACACTGAAACCGATTGTAGATGAAGACCTTGATGTTCACTTAAAAGAAGCTCAGGCAGACCTTGATTCACTTAAACAATTCCTTAATACAATAAGTACCTTTGTTTCAAAACAGAATGTCGACAATGACTATACAAGTACTGACAAATCAAGTGACGAAGGTGTTATTCTTGGAGCGCGAGGAAGTATTGATTCTGCTCGAGGAATAGTAAATGGAGCACGAAGTTCTCTTGCTTCTGCAGAGAGTGGTTCAACCGTTGCTTCTCTCTCTGAAAGTGTTGTGACAGGAAGTGCACGATCTGAGGATATTGCGGCTTCAGAAGCAAGTGTGACACAAGCTCGCGGTGCTCTTTTAAGTGCACAAGCTGCACTTGAAAATACTTTTATCAGAACACCAATAAGTGGAACCGTGAGTACACTCTCAGTTGCACGAGGTGATTTTGTGAATACGTATGAAAGTGTTGCTGTTGTTGCAAATGAAGGGGCTCTTGAGGTTGAGGTTTTTGTAAGTGATGCTGCGAAGGATCGCATCGCTGTTGGGACACAAGCTCTGGTATCAGGTACATATACTGGAGTTGTGACGAGTGTTGCTCCTGGACTTGATCCAGTGACAAAGAAATCTCGAGTTACTATTGGCATCACAGACAAAAATGCCCCACTTTCAAATGGTTCATATGTCGAAGTTGCTATTGTTGGTGGTGAGATAAAAAATGACTCACAAAATGTAGCAACTTCAACAAAAAAAGATATCACTATCCCAATTTCAGCTATAAAGGTACTCCCACGTGGTTTTTCTGTATTTACGGTTTCAGAAGAAAATACGATTGTTGCACATATGGTTAAAGAAGGAGCAATACTTGGCAGTCGCATTATCATCCTAGAAGGGTTGAGCGAAGACATGAGTATTATCACTGATGTACGTGGCTTGAGTGAAGGAGACGTCGTCTCCATTCAAGACAAAGATGTAACAGAAAACTAGTATGGCTAGATTTTGGATATTTTTTACTGAAAAGACCTCACTCTCCTACCTCTTTTTGGTGGCACTGTTCCTTTTTGGGCTTTCTGCCGCACTCTCGATTCAACGAGAATCAGCACCAGAAGTGCAGATACCGATAGCGGTCATTTCGAGTGCCCTTCCTGGAGCTTCGCCAGAAGATATTGAAACTCTTGTCGTTACAGAGCTTGAAAAAGCGGTTGCAAACATTGATAACGTAAAAAAACTCACTTCAACTTCGCGTGAAGGCGTGGGAAGTGTTGTAGTTGAATTTGAAGCATCAGCAGACATAGATAAATCTATAGCAAAAGTTAAAGATGAAGTAGATAAGGTAAAATCAAATTTACCCGATGATGCGACAGAGCCAGTAGTAACTGACGTAAATTTTGCTGACCAGCCGATACTGATTGCTAGTATTGTGAGTGACCTTCCTGTGACGGAGTTTAAGAAAGAGGCAGACAGGTTAACTGACCAGATAGAAAGTATTGCCGGTGTATCTCGAGCTGAAGTCGCGGGGGTACAGGATCGTGAGGTAAGCGTAATTGTACGTAAAGAAGATTTAGCCCTTCACAACCTTACGCTCATAGACGTTGTCTCAGCAATTCGTGCAAACAATGTGACATCACCTGTTGGCTCTATTGAGGTTGATGGCGTCGAGTATGCTATTGAACTTAAAGGTAAACTCGAAAACGGGAGTGAGGTTGGTTTGATACCTCTAACGACACCGCAGGGGTCAACAATAACACTCAGTGATATAGCGTTCGTGAGTGACGGCGTCGAAGATGCTACCACCATTTCACGAGTATCGATGGACTCGAAACCACCATTTCAGGCTGCAACCCTTCTTGTGTATAAACAACGAGGCGCTGACATCACTGAAGTGTCAAAAGCAATAGCGGTGCTCGTTGAAGAAAAAAATAGTTCAAAAGATAACTCATCGAAAATAGCCATCACTTATGACGCGGGCGAGCAGATTATAAGCGATCTTTCTCAATTAACCTCGACAGGATTCCAGACTGTCGGTCTTGTCTTAATCGTACTCTTCCTTGCACTCGGGTGGCGTGCTGCAGTTATTGCTTCCCTTTCAATCCCCCTCTCCTTTTTAACGGCTCTCATTGTTATGAAAGAAAGTGGAAATACGTTAAATTTTATTTCACTTTTTTCTCTCATTCTTTCAATAGGTATTCTTGTTGATACAGCGATTGTTGTCGTTGAGGCAATTCACTCAAATATAAAAATGGGAATGGATAAAAAGAAAGCTGTTACGACGGCGATACGTGAATTCTACTACCCACTCACTACGGGAAACCTGACAACAATTGCAGTCTTTGTACCACTCTTTTTGATTTCAGGTGTGACGGGGCAGTTTATAGCAAGCATCCCGTTCACTGTTATTGCTGTGCTCGTTTCTTCTCTCTTTGTTTCTCTTGCTTTCATACCTCTCATCGCCTCAAAGTTGCTACGGGGACAATTGAGTTCCTTTGAGACGCGGCAAGAGCGTGGTGCAGAGAAACTTCGGGAGTGGTATCGACGAACTATTCCGTGGATGCTTGATTCGAAACGACGTAAGCGTAATTTCTTCTTAGGACTAAGTTCGCTCCTCCTCATACTCATGGTGTTTCCGTTTTTCGGAATCATTAAGGTGAGCTTCTTCCCACAATCTGATGTTGATTATCTGTACGTTAATCTTGAAGAGCCACAGGGTACGCCTCTTTCTCACACTGATCTTGCGATTCAACCCGTTGAAGATGTTCTTCTTTCAATTCCGGAAATAGAGTCGTTCACAACTACAGTAGGAGCTGGAAGTGCGTTCGACCAAAACCCAAGCTCAGGACCACGCTATGCATCGGTAAGTATAAACCTTAGCAAGGAACGTGAACGTACATCAACCGAAGTCTTACGTGCAATTGAAGACGCTCTAAAGCCATATGAAGATCTTAACGTCCGAGTGTACCAACCTTCAGATGGTCCTCCGTCAGGTGCTCCTGTCTTAGTCA
The DNA here is from genome assembly GCA_964462155.1 of uncultured Candidatus Saccharibacteria bacterium. Lineage (GTDB taxonomy): Bacteria > Patescibacteriota > Minisyncoccia > Phycocordibacterales > UBA12088 > UBA12088. The sequence goes on from CAYWWH010000025.1 coordinate 7,944, forward strand.
CCTTCTACGGAGACGATACGCGTACTCTTAAAGATGTAGCAAATAAAGCTGCAGATGTACTACGAAGTATACAGGGTACTCGAGCTGTAACATCAAGCGGTGAAGATGATGCAAATGAGTTTGCGCTAACGATAGATAGACGCAAGGCAACAGAACTTGGCCTTTCTCCTGCGTACATTGCGAGTATTTTACGCACTGCTGTGTATGGTAGTGAAGCTACGACAATAAAGAGTAACGGTGAAGAGATTGATGTTGTCGTGCGTCTTAACCTCAATACTGCTTGGCAAAATGTTCATGATACGAACAGAGCAACACTTGATGCCATACAAGAGCTCCCCGTGAGTACGCAGAAAGGAACCGTACTTCTAGGGAGTGTCTTAGTAAGTTCTCTTGAAGCATCGAGTGATGTTATCTCAAGAGAAGATGAGAAACGTATCGCTACTGCTTCAAGTCAGGTTGAAGATGGATACGTTGCTCGAGAAGTAAGTGCTGCGTTTGAAGAAAAATTCTCTCAAGAAGTAACAATACCTGAAGGTGTACGTATGAAGCTTGGTGGCGAGACTGAGGATGTCGATCAATCGTTTAAAGACATGTTTAAAGCACTTGTCCTAGGTATTATATTCGTTTTTGCGGTACTTGTTCTCCAGTTCAATAAATTTAGAGAAGCGTTTATTGTCCTTGCTACCGTACCACTTTCTCTTATCGGTGTTTTGCTCGGGCTCCTCTTCATGCAAGAGTATCTCTCGTTCCCTTCTATGCTTGGGTTCATTGCCCTTGCTGGAATAGTTGTAAACAATGCGATTATTCTTGTTGATGTGTGGAGAAGGATGCGAGAAGATAATCCTCTGATGAGTTTACGAGATGTTGTTATAGAAGGAGCTGCAATGCGTTTGCGACCAATTCTTTTAACTACGGTAACGACTATTGTGGGTATTTCACCGCTTGTCTTTGCATCTGATTTATGGAGACCAATAGCGATAGCGATAATATTCGGCCTCACTTTCGCTGTCGTGCTCACCCTTCTCTTTGTTCCTGCTCTTTACTTGAAGTTCTGTAAGTATGATAAAAAACCACAAGATGAAGAGCGAAGTGAAAAACTTGCGCACATTGGCGATGTGCTTAAGGATAAACGGTATGATTTTGGGAAACTCTTACGGAGTATATTCTTCTTAGGTGCGTTACTTCTTGTTGTTGTAAGTCCGTCTACCCTCAATGCGTTTACGTATACAAATGACAACATTCATACTGCGTACCATGAAGCGCCTCGAGAGTTCTCGGTAGATGAGGGTGGAAATACGGTGGGAGAAACAGTCTCAGGTGCTGTGTTTACACAGGAGACAATATACGATGTTGATGGTGTGCGGATACAAAAATTCATGATAGGTGAAGCATTTTGGTATGTGAGTAATTTTGGGGTATTGTTTTGTTCTGGAGACAGTGAGGCATTGCAGTACTATACACAGAATATCTAACCTCATTCGTAATCTTCTAGTTTACGAATAGTCTTGGCGTGATATAGTACCACTCATGAAAAAACCCGAACTCCTATCCCCAATACAAGACTTTACTTCTCTATCAGCAGCACTTGAAGCAGGTGCAGACGCCGTCTTTTTTGGTGTTATAGGTTTTAATATGCGCGCAACTGCGAAGAACTTCACACAGGACGATATATCTCGAATAGTTGAACAGTGTAAAGAGAAGGGTGTTAAAGCGTACATTGCACTCAATACCATTGTCTATGATGAAGAAATGGGTGAGGTTCGCTCTCTCCTTGAGGTGTGTAAAAAGGCAGGCATAGACGCGGTCATATGCTGGGATTTTGCTGTTATAGCACTTGCAAAAGAAATTGGGCTTCAATTTCACATAAGTACACAAGCAAGCATTGCAAATGTTTCTTCTGCTCAGTTTTATAAAGATCTTGGAGCAGAGCGTATTGTCCTTGCTCGCGAGTGTACGCTTGAGCAAGTTCGAGAGATTCAAGAAAAAGTCGATATTGAGATTGAGACGTTTGTACATGGTGCTATGTGCGTATCCATTTCAGGCAGGTGCTTCATGTCCCAGTTTGTAACGTGTCACTCAGCGAACCGTGGGGCATGTAGGCAACCCTGTAGGAGAAACTACATGATAACGGATACTGAAGGAGAGTATGAATTTGAAGTTGGACCAAACTATGTTTTAAGTCCTCAAGATGTATGTACCCTACCCTTTCTTGAAGAACTGATTTTTGCTGGAATTGATTGCTTTAAGATTGAAGGGAGGAATAAAAGTCCTGAGTACGTGCGCATGGTTACTTCTGTCTATCGAGAGGTGATTGACTACATCTGGGAACACAGAGAGGAACGAGGGACACATTCGTTCGCTCAAAAACTTCAGAACCTCAAGGAGAAGAATATGAAAAACTTAGAGAAAGTATTCAACCGAGGTTTTTCAAGTGGATTTTACATGGGTAAACCGCTCCATGCATGGACTGATCGTTATGGTAGCGTTGCCACCGAACGGAAGATATTTTTAGGTAAAATTGTACATCTATACAAAAAGATTGGTGTAGTCGAAGTAAAGATTGAGACGAACGAATCACTTTCAGTTGGAGATGAGGTGTACATAGAAGGTCCTACAACAGGTATAGTGCGCTCTAAAGTTCAATCACTTGAAATAGAGCACGTACCTGTAGAAAGTGCTTCACAGGGTAATGTGGTTGCAATGAAAGTTGAAGGAGCCATCCATATAAACGACCGTGTCTCAAAAATCTCAACCGCTAGTGAAAGTTTAGTTCAATAAGCACTTTTAGGACGTATGAAAACAGATGCAGTGCAACGAAGAAATGTGCTTTTTTCGTACGTCCTACTCTTCTCCCCATGGGCGAATAAATAGTCGAGCAAAACGGAGATCAGCAAATGTATATGAATCCTGCAGGAGTGATTTTACCGGTGAGAGTGCCCAACTTTTTTTCTCTTTGAACGCTGTTTCTATAATCTCAATATCATCTTCGCTCATATCTTTCATAAGGTGTGCAATATCTTTTTGGAACAAAAGTTGTTTTTCAAGGAGTTTTTCAATATGGTTTATGATTGTTTCTTCGGTAAGGCTTCGTACTTTTGCTATAGTTCGTATGTTTGCGTCCTTCAAGAGGAGTTCACGGGTTTTTTCTAACGTTGATACTTTCTCGAGTTTTTGGAATGTTGCTTTACTCAAAGGTGTTGGCTCATGTCCACCACATCGCGCAATGAATTCATTAGAAATTTCTTGTACTCTATCGTTTTCAGTTCTCGCCAAACGTGCAACCGTTCTCTCTGAAGCCTTGAGGCAGCGTACATCTTCATGGGCAACTCGTTCGTGTCGTATAAAAGCAGACATATCGATTCCTTTAATATGTAGCCCAGAAAGTGATCTTACTCGTGAGAGAGCGACGTACCCTTGTCCTTCAACAAAGGTTTTAGAAAGATCGATGTATGCTGCGTCAAGTGTTGCTCCCTGACTCTTGTGTATCGTGAGTGCCCATGCAAGGCGTAAGGGGACTTGGGTGACTTCAGCACGTACTGTATCTCCTTCTTCAAAACGCCATGACTCTGGTTCAGCGACTATGACATCTCCCTGCTTTGTTTTGACGACAGGGTACGTGTTCTTAAATCCCGTAACGGTACCTACTGTTCCATTTACGTAGTAGCCAAAGGGGTGGTTTTTAACAAACATGACAACAGCTCCTTTCTTGATGGAGAGTACTTCAGGTACCAAGAGACCTTTTTTGAGCGCCTCAACTTTCGCCTTACTCCCTTTTGTTTTCATGGTGAAGTTGTGGAGAGGGCCAGATAGCGCAATAAGTTTTTCCGTATTCAACCTATCGACATCGATGTTGTGTGTGTAGAGGTGCGGTGCGTCGACTGGAGGTGTAGAAGAGATACGTGAAGATATGAGAGACCTGTCGCGACTAGAGACAGTACCTTCTCTGATGTTTTTTAAAACGGTGAGGAGCTCCTCATCGGATTGTCGATGTTGTTCATTAAGGTAGCACACGTGTAAATGCGCATCACTCCATGCCTTCGCTTCAAAGGCAAACGTGACTGCATCATCTCTTGATATTGGGGGGAGTTGAAAAAAATCACCGCAGAAAACGACCTGTTTTCCACCAAATGGTTCGTAGCTGTGACTCAATCTCTGCATAATGACGTTTACCATATCAAGGAGTCCTCCTCGAATCATAGACACTTCGTCAAGTATGAGAACGTGAGTTTTTTGGATTCGCTTAACAAGCTTTTCGTTTTGCTCCATTCGATCAAGGTCATACTCGGAAAGAGAGTTCTGAATACCAATTCCTGACCATGAGTGTATTGTCTGTCCTCCTATGTGTGTAGCAGCTATTCCCGTCGATGCTGTTATTGCAGGTTCAATACCTCGTTCTTTAAGCCACGTGATGTACTTTGTAAGTACAAACGTTTTACCGCTTCCAGGGGCACCTGTTAGAAAAACGTTCTTACCCATAGTAAGAACCTTAAACGCATCGTCTTGGGTCATGGTCTATAGCTTACC
>CAYWWH010000026.1:0-1276 GCA_964462155.1 uncultured Candidatus Saccharibacteria bacterium
ATAATCTAAGGAGTCACGCTCTTAGTATTCATAAAACATTATTAGTAGTAATTTAATAATATATAAAAAATATGCAAAATAAATTTGCACGAGGTTTTACACTCATCGAGCTCTTGGTCGTTATTGCGATCATTGGTATCTTAGCTTCTGTCGTTCTCGCATCACTTGGAGGGACTCGAGAAAGAGCACAAATGACAGTATTTAAACAAGAAACTGCTGGCTCAATCGCTGGTTTTCAAGTGGTATGCGACTTAGAGGCTCTAGACGCTGCTGATATTCCAGCTTCAAACAATGTTACATGGGACGCTGCTTTCGATAGTCAAAGTTGTGGACCAACTGGAAGTGGTACGTTTTCAATTAATGCAGAACCTGCTAACGCTAACATTGATTGTACGGCGACAATAACACAGAATGGTGCTACCTATGCTGGAACAACTCAGGGTTGTTAATACTATTTTCTAATTAAAAAATGCTACCGTAAGGTAGCATTTTTTTTATAGTCAATGGTATTATGAAATGATATGTTTTTAGGGTTTGAATTTTATTTTGTCTTCTGTGTTCTCGGGATGATTATCGGAAGTTTTTTGAATGTCGTTGTCTTACGGCACATTGAAGGGAAGGAGAATGTTATGGGAAGGAGTCACTGTATGTCGTGTAAGAAAAAACTTACTTGGTATGAACTTATTCCTGTTTTTTCCTACATATTTCAACTTGGGAAATGTCGAGGGTGTAAAGCAAAACTCTCAATACAGTACCCATTGGTCGAACTCGGCACTGGGATTTTGTTTGTAATTGTTTTTCTACACCTCTCTCTTTCTTTTGGAGAGGTATACCCATACTCTATACTCGTACTCGCGCTCCATCTCACTGTCTGGTCTCTCTTTATGGTCATAACCGTCTACGATTATCACACAAAACTCATCCCTGACGTGTTTTCATACACGTTAGCCGGATTCGCATTTTTTAGCATGTTTTTACAGAGTGGGAGTATTACAGTGCCATCTCTTTGGCACATCCTTGCAGGTCCTCTCTTTTTCCTTCCTTTTTATCTTCTTTGGAAAGTGTCAGATGGGAAGTGGATTGGACTTGGTGATGGGAAACTCTCTTTGGGTATCGGATGGTTTCTTGGTTTTGGTAAAGGACTCACAGCAATTCTTTTTGCTTTTTGGATTGGGGCAGTAGTATCGTTGCTTATTATTGGTTTCCAAAAAGTACGTACAATAAAAAGAAAAGACGCACTTACCCTAAAAAGTGAAATCCCTTTCGGTCCGTTTCT
>CAYWWH010000026.1:1376-10435 GCA_964462155.1 uncultured Candidatus Saccharibacteria bacterium
ATGTTGATAGTTCAGTATTCTTGTAAAGAGAAGACTGGTACAGTATAGGTATATGAAAATCAAAGCTCCTCAAAAAAAAGAAAAAGGGTTTAGTTTAATCGAGATGCTCTTAGTGATAGCGATTATCAGTATCCTCTCCTCTGTTGTTTACGGCAACATGACAGGTGCACGCGCATCTGCCCGAGATTCAGAACGAGTGACAGAAGTTGGACAAATAGCTTTAGCGCTCGAGCTTTACTACAACAACTGTAGGCAATATCCAGCTACACTTGATTTAACTGCTAGCAACGGCTGTCCCTCGGGAGTTACCCTTGCGTCATTCTTGAGCACTATTCCTGAAGATCCTTTAAATGCAGACCCACATGTCTATGTCTACGAGAGAACTAACAATGCCTTTGTGATTCGCGCAACTCTTGAGACGGGAGGAAGTTCACTAAACAATGACCGCGATGGCACCTTGCTTACCACCGACTGTTCGGATACACCTGCTTTTTACTACTGTAAAGGTAGTTAAAAATACTTAAAATCATGAAAGGGTATACACTTCTCGAACTTATTGTCGTAATAGCGATGCTTACAAGTGTTGGTACCGTTATGCTTCTCAATGGCGCAGACTCAAGGAGAATTGCCCGTCTTGAAGGCGCTACTCGCCAGTTTCAATCAGCACTGAACCAGGTGCAGTCGTACGGGAGCAGTGGAAAGTCTTTTCCTCCCGGCTCGGTTAATACGGGTGACTTTGACAAGGGGTACGGAGTGTATGTAACAACAGACACAGCTGATAGTGCAAATAAAAAAATCATTCTGTATGGAGGAAAAGGTGGAGCAAACACTGGAGCAGAGGAGCGTTATACCGACCCCACAACACAGGTGTTTGAAACACTGACTTTCGAGGGAGGTGTATACGTTTCTGGTATAGCACTCTCAACGGCAACGAGCACTCTCAACTTGACACAAGGCCACGTTCTTTTTAGGAGAGGAGTTTCAGGGGCAAGGGTGTACCAGGCAGACAACACCTTACTCCCCGGACTTATGGTGCGCCTTGCGATAGGGAGTGGTGGAGATGTGATTACAAGAGATGTGTACATCTATAGCACAGGACTGTTCTATGTTGAGTAGTATGAAAAAGGTAAGCCGAATAAAAAAAGAGCAGTGTGGAAAAACAAAAGGGTCTTTTCTTCTCGAGCTTCTTATAGCATTCGCCCTTATCTCAGTTGCGATGACGGTAGTGGTTGACTCATTCATGACGTCGCTTAAGTCGTACCGTATGATTTATGATCAGGGAAAATTATCTCAAGCTTTCGTTTTTGTTCTAGAGGACATGTCAAGAGAGACACGGGTAAGTGATACGTACGGTTGTGCCATCGGTGTATTATCTCCTTGTGTTGGTACAACGTTTTCCATGGAGCACATAGTCGGTCTAAATAATCAAACGGCAGGTACGGTAGCGTACTCACTCGTCAATGGTGAGATACATAAAGATGGAGTGCCGATGACAAATGGTGCTAAAGTACGTGTTACCAACTTTTCAGTAAATCTACTTGGAGAGTATGGAGTTGATCAGGTGCGAGCGTACATAACCTTATCTGCACAAAGTGTTGAGAATCCAAACAATACTATTAACCTGCAAACATCGTTCACTGAACGTCTACATTAAAACGTTATGGGAAAAATTCTTAAGAAAAATAGTAACCAAGGATTTGTTCTTCTCGAGTCGATACTTGCGGTCGGTGTGCTCGGTGTTATTTTCGCGGCAGCGATTACGCTCTACTCCGATTCAATAAAAGGAGTACGGTATACGAACGATCAACTCATTGCAACCTACCTCGCACAAGATGCCATGGAACAAGTGATTGCTAAGCGTCAGTACAACTACGAGGAGGATGAGTTGTGGCTCAGTGGCCTGTCCTGTTCTTTGGGAAGTCTCTGTGGGGTAGACTATTTTACCGATGATGACCTGAGCCATGATCTCCCAGACTGTTCGAGTGTTAACGCTTGTTTGCTATACTTTGATACAACTACAGGTATGTATTCTCACAACCTATCAGGAACAGAGACGTATTTTACACGAACGGTTGAGGTGACTGAGGTAAATGCAGGAGTGGAAGCAGAAGTACGGGTGGAGGTTTCCTGGACAGATAGGTCAAACGTGTTTCGTGAATATTTAACATTTTCAATATTTAATGATCCAAACTAACATGAAAAGAAAATCTCATGGGGAAGAGGGTATATCCCTTATTATAGTGCTCCTAGTTGGCACGCTCATTCTTTTAGCCAGTCTTTCGATTGGTGATTTTGCGCTACGAACGGTAAATTCACTGCGTACGCGCGGAGATGCGACACGCGCACTTTATTCCGCAGAGCAGACCTTTGAGTGTATAAAGTATTGGTTAAATAAAGATTATCGATACTTTACAAATGAAGCCCCAGACCCTTCAGTGCCCCAAGACCCCACCTGCAACGGAGTAACGTATGTATTGGGCAGTAATATGACGTACGATGTCGAAGGAGGTCCAACAGCAACGGGGACGGCAAGATTTTCGATTCCTAACAATGAGGGTGGGGAAAATAAGGTTGAAGTTATTCGGTTTAACCGCTCGCTTCAGTTTTTTAATGGTTTGATTCGTATTAGTAGCCAAACCAGTGAATCAGGAAGTGATAAAGTATCCGAGCGTTTCCAAGAGTATAAGTATCGAGTACTCTATGGAGCGGATATTATGTTTGTTGTTGATAGGTCGGGAAGTATTGATAGAAATACTCCTCCAAGTGGTGGAGACAGTGAGTGGGATGAGATGACGAAAGCGGTATCTGATTCAATCAATACGTTACGGAAAAAAGTTCCTAAACCAAACATGGGTATATTGTCATTCGGGACTTCTCCTGAGGACACTGGAAGAAAGTATCCTGCCGCAGGCCTTACCGAGGGTATTCTAGCTGATGTTTCCTTAACCGATAATGTAGACTCCTTGATAAATGATAATGGGACTCCACAAGAAGATGATGATTTTCCAAACTTTACGACGACGAATCCTGGTGCCACAAATATACCTCTAGCTCTTGGTATAGCAGGTTCAGAGCTTATGGGAAAAATGTATCCCTACACCGGACTTCGCCCCGCGCTAAGCGGTGGAACTTCTTCAGGAGGTTTTGAGGATAATGTCATAAATGGGGGTAATTTTAGCAATCTCCCACTTCATCCAAATCCAGGGATGGACAGGGATGATGAAAGTTATCCAGACGTAATTGTTCTCCTTACTGACGGAGTACCAAATGGATTTATTTCAACAGATCAAAAAGAGTGGTTTGTGTCAAAAGTAGATAGTTTTAATGAATTTTTTGTGCCGACCGCGCACACTTTCTCTGTTGGGGAAACCAAACTTTTTAGAACAGAAGAGCCCTCAAGTGATTGGCTTATTATTGATAACGATGGTGATATTCCGATTGATCCGTTAATAGTGATTCCTGCTGGACTTGCTGAGTTTAATTACTGTCACGATCAATCTCTTATTGCTACGAATAGACCAAGTTCAGTGATGGGTGGGGGGTATCAAAATGAGTACCCAGATATTGCTATTTGTAACACGACACTAACTGCGGATCGTCTAAAAGATCTCGATATGTCAATTATAGTAATCTACGTCGATGATACGGGTAATGTTGGGTCTCACGCTGCGGAATGGTTGAGAACAAATTTAGCTTCTCAGTTTCAGAACTCTGAAGGACAAACGGAGTACCTCTTTGCTCTGGTTACAGATTATAAAGATGTACGAAGTAAACTTCTTGAACAGTTTGAGAAATTAGAGTTCTTGCAGAATATCTAGCATAAAAAGGGTTGCTCAGGTAAGCTGTAGTACATGAAAGAGGAGATACGAAAACGCTATACTCAACTCGAGTCTCTCGTCGCGTACCACCAGAAGCGGTACCATGAAGACGATGCACCTGAAATTAGCGACGAAACGTATGATGCGCTCGTACGGGAGTTGCGAGGACTTGAAACTGAGTACCCTGAATTAAAAAAGAATGATGCTGTATCAGAGCGTGTTGGCGGTAAGCCTCTTGATGCGTTTAAAAAAGTGCGACACGAAGCTTTGCAGTGGTCGTTTGGGAACGTCTTCTCTTTTGAAGAACTCACAAAATGGGAAGACCGAAACAAAAAAAAGGTACCAGGCACCTTTTCCTATTGTGTTGAAGATAAGATAGATGGTCTCAAAGTCGTGTTAACGTACAAAAAAGGGGTGTTTGTGCAGGGTGCGACACGTGGCGATGGGGAAGTAGGTGAAGACATAACAGAAAACCTAAAAACAGTACGTTCTATTCCACTTCGCCTTTTAGAACCCGTCGACTGCATTGTTGGTGGAGAAGCGTGGCTTGCGCACAGTGAGTTTGAACGGATAAATAGAGAACGAACAAAAAAAGGAGAGCCACTTTTTGCAAACCCTCGAAACGCTGCCGCAGGGTCTCTCCGACAGCTTGATTCAAAAATAACAGCAGAGCGAAAGCTCGATTGTTTTGCCTACGACATAGAAACTGTTACCGGTTTACAAGATAGTGAGTACCCTAAGACACAAACGGAAGAGCTCGAACTTCTCAAAAAACTTGGTTTTCAGGTAAATACTTCATACACACTCTGCAAAACTCTAAAAGAGGTTGAAGAGTATTACAAAGAACGAAACAAAAAACGCTCTTCACTCGACTTTGAAACCGATGGTGTTGTGGTAAAGGTGAACGATATTGAACAGCAAAAAGAGCTTGGGTATACAGCGTCTGCGCCTCGCTTTGCTATTGCGTACAAGTTTCCAGCAGAGCAGGTGACGACGAAAGTTCTCGATATCGTGCTCCAAGTGGGTCGAACCGGTGTTCTAACTCCGGTTGCCGAGCTTACCCCTGTTACAGTTGCAGGTTCCCTTGTGTCTCGAGCGACACTTCATAACGAAGATCAAATAAAGCGCCTCGATGTCCGTGTTGGTGATACCGTAATCTTGCAAAAAGCAGGGGATGTTATTCCTGAAATCGTGAGCGTAATACGAGAACTTCGTGTGGGAAATGAGAAGCCGTTTCGTTTTCCTAAGAAAGTGTCTGCATGTGGAGGGGATGGTTCTATTGAGAAGATAGAAGGTCAAGCACAGTGGCGCTGTGTTTCGAAAGATTCATTTGAACAAAAGCTGAGGTGCTTTGAACACTTTGTTTCAAAGAAAACTATGAACATTGATGGACTTGGTTCGCAGATTGTTGCGCTTTTACTTGAGCAAGGACTTGTTATAACGTACGCCGATATTTTCACTCTCACAAAAGAAGAACTTCTTACTCTTCAAGGATTCAAAGATAAATCAGCAACAAATCTTTTAGAAGCAATTAATCAATCAAAAACAGTTGACCTTTATAGACTTCTTTTTGCTCTCTCTATTGATCAGGTGGGAGAGGAGACTGCGCGAGACCTTGCAGAACACTTTGGAACACTTCACGCTTTGAGGAGTGCAACAAAAGAAGAACTTGAAATGATAGAGGGAGTGGGGCCAGTTGTTGCAGAGTCGGTGTCGACTTGGTTTCAAGATGAAGAGAATATCCATTCACTCGAGAGTCTTTTACAGCATATCACCATACGGGACGTTTCGAAAAAAACGACGGGAGCACTGTCAGGGAAGATTGTAGTTATCACAGGCACGCTCACTTCACTCAGTCGTGATGAAGCGAAAGAGCTTGTCCGTTCGTGTGGAGGAAGTGTTGCTGAAAGTGTGTCAAAAAAGACCTCGTTTGTCGTTGTTGGGAGTGACGCAGGATCAAAAGCAGAAAAGGCAAAAGTGCTTGGAGTTGAACTCATCAACGAAACCGAATTCCTCTCCCGCACAAACTAAAAAAGGGGACTGTCACGTTTATTTTACAAAAAGTGTGGTATAATAAAATATGGTATACAGAGAAGCTTCGTGATATAGTCATCAACATGATTTCAAAAAGTGACGTACAAAAATTAGCCGACCTTGCACTTCTTGCGATAGATGAGAGTGAGCTTGAAAAAATCGCAGGTGAAATGGACTCCATACTTGACTACGTAAAGGAGATTGATTCGTTTACTGCGGAGGGTACTGAGAGAGAAGAAAAACCGCTGTTATATAACGTATTTCGGGAAGATCAAGTAACGCATGATGGCGGAGAGTATACAGAACAAATACTTTCACAAGCTCCCACAACACTTAATGGGTATATTCGAGTTAAGAAAATTCTCTAAAACACTATGAATGACCTTACAGTACTTACTCTAGAAGAAGCAAAAAAAGCTCTCGAGGAGAAAAAAATTTCTTCCGTTGAGCTTACTGATGCTTACCTGAAAAATATTGAAACCAAAAATGGTGAGATTCAAGCGTACCTTGAAGTGTATGATGATGTGCGTAAGCAAGCGTATGAAGCAGATGAAAGGAGAGCAGGTGGCGAAACTGGCTCTCTTCTTGGTATTCCTCTCGCAGTCAAGGACAATATCCTTCTACAGGGAAGAAAAGCAAGTAGTTCATCAAAAATGCTTGAAAACTATACAGCAACTTATGATGCTACGGTGATACAAAAGTTAAAAAAAGAAGGAGTGGTTTTTATTGGAAGAACAAACATGGATGAGTTCGCTATGGGTTCTTCAACCGAGAACAGTGCATTTGGTACAACAAAAAACCCACGAGACTTAGAGAGGGTTCCTGGAGGCTCTTCAGGAGGGTCAGCTGCGTCAGTAGCAGGAGGACTGGCGCTTGCAGCGCTTGGATCAGACACGGGTGGTTCTATACGACAACCTGCTGCTCTCTGTGGTGTGGTTGGATTAAAACCAACATATGGTTCAGTTTCAAGACATGGACTTATGGCGATGGGAAGCTCGCTTGATGTTATTGGCCCACTCACGAAAACAGTAGGAGATGCAAAAACACTTTTTTCAGCAATATGTGGATGGGATAAGATGGATTCAACTACAATCCCCGATAACCGAAGTAGAGTTGAGAAAAAAAAGAAGTACACCATTGGAGTTCCTCGCTCCTTTCTTGGATCTGGGGTTGATAAAGATGTACTTCAGTTATTTGAACAAAGTTTGAAGAAGTATGAAGAAGCTGGGCATACTGTGGTCGATGTTGAACTACCTACACTCAAGTATGCCCTACCAACGTACTACATTATAGTACCTGCTGAGATAAGTGCTAACTTAGCTCGCTTTGATGGAGTTCGTTATGGTTTTCACAAAGACGGTGATGATAGAATTGGGGATTATAAACAGTCACGAGGAGTTGGATTCGGTAAAGAAGTTCGACGTCGAATACTTCTGGGTACGTACGTCCTTTCCTCAGGATACTATGATGCGTACTACGGAAAGGCGATGAAAGCACGAGCCCGTATTCAAAACGATGTTTTTAACGCCTTTACGACAATAGATGCCATAGCAACTCCGACGACTCCATCGCCCGCATTTAAGTTTGGTGAAAAGACGGATAATCCTATAGCCATGTACCTTGAGGATGTATTTACTGTTTCAGCAAATATCATCGGAACCCCTGCCTTGTCGGTGCCTATGGGAAATGTAACAAGAGATGGAAAAGAGCTTCCTGTCGGCTTTCAACTCATGGCAAATCTCCTTGGAGAAGAAGTTCTCTTTGATTTAGGTGTTGTACTCACAGGTAGGTAAAAAGGATTGTCGCCGAATTACCACAAGGAGTGTACACTAGAAGTACTATGGCAGATGCTCCCTCATCAGGTGGAAAAACATTTGAAGACATTGTTCTTATTTTCTTTGCCCTTTTTCTTGCTGGGCAGGCTTTTGAACGTGCTCCAGAGATTTTTCGAGAAACGCTCGGTTTAGAGAAACAGTCTGAATACCTTGTAGAAGATGCTGTGCTAAGTGATACGACTCCCCTCGGGACTCGTGTAAATGCACCAGAAGGAACCGCTTACTTTAAAGAAGTTGGGGGAGGGGAGAGACAGGCAGGCACGTTTTTACCTGGTACATCATTAATTCTTACGAAAGGTCCTAAGAGTGTTGAAGAGGAGTCATGGTGGTTTGTTGAAGATCCACGAACTCAAGAACGTGGGTGGGTGCGACAAAAATTACTTATTGTTGAAGGAGTGAGTGGTATTGGCCCACACACAAAAATTGGGTCAAAAGCAAAAGCTCTTATGACTACAAGTGTCTGGAGTAAGCCAGGAGGTGGTGAAAAAGTTGGAGAAGTTGGAATGGGGGAAGCGGGAGAATTAACAAAAGGACCTTCTGATTCTCGGGGTATACGATGGTGGTTCTTTGACAAAGAGGTATCAGGACAAGATGGGTGGGTTCCTGAGCCAGTATTACTTCTTGCTAGTAATAAGAGTTGGGAAAAGGGGAGTGCTCTTGAAGCGTCATACGGGAGTAGTATCTTCGAACGAGCAGGTGGAGGGAATACGCTTGGATTTTTAAGTGAAAATGAGAAGGTGAAAGTACTTGGTGGTCCTATTGAAATTGGGGGAATGTTTTGGTGGCTCATTCAATCTGATAAAGATATTGAAGGGTGGGTTTCTGAAAATGCACTACAAGAGACAGCGACAAAAGGGTGGTTTAACGGTTTTCTCGCCGTTTTCATGATTGTTGGAACACTTGCAATGATCGGCTTTCTGGTCGGAATCATTTATGTAACTATTCGCACGAATCAAATACGAGCTCGTGAAGTAAAAAGGATAGAAGAGGCGATAGCAAAGAAAAGTGAACCAAAGAAGAGTGAACGTTGGGAGACGATTGAAAAAAATGCTCTGAGTGAACACCCTAGTGAATGGCGTTTAGCTATACTAGAGGCAGATATTATACTTGATGAGCTTTTAACGAAAATAGGATATACAGGCGATACGATAGGAGAAAAATTGAAACAAGTTGCTCGAGGTGACCTAAGGAGTTTGGATTTTGCATGGGAAGCTCACAAAGTTCGTAACCAAATAGCTCATGAAGGAGGAGATTTTATTCTTACGCAACGAGAAGCACAACGTGTCATTGAAATGTATCGAACCGTGTTTAGAGAGTTGAGGTATATCTAATACAAAACAAAAACAACCCAAGAAGAGTTGTTTTTGTTTTG
>CAYWWH010000026.1:10535-11637 GCA_964462155.1 uncultured Candidatus Saccharibacteria bacterium
TTTTTGTTTTGTTGCGGAGGCCGGAATTGCACCGGCGCCTAAAGGTTATGAGCCTTTCGAGGTACTACTCCTCCACCCCGCAATAATAAGACTAGGTAGTAAGGTATCACATGAATGAAGAAACTGCAAACAAAAAAAACTTGAAATGTATTCAAACCTCATGCGTCTGGTACAATACATAGTACCAATATTTTAATTACACCTTATACATGAAAAAAATACTACCATCAATACTTCTTGTAGCTCTTCTTTGCATACCATACGTTAACGTAGAGGCAGGTCTATTGAGTGAAAATACGAGAACAAGTAAGAAATCTACTAGTGTATCAAAATCGGAAGGTGAGTGGCTCATAACGTACTATGTTGGGTATCAAAGTAATTATTTAAAACCAAGGAATGTTGATTACTCTCTCATGACTCATATTGTTGTTGGGGGAGTAGGAGTTGTATCAGACGGGACTTTACGTGAACACTGGCATCTTGAGGGTAAGGATACCAAGAAGAAGGGAAGAGATATGGCAAAAGATATTGGAAAGCGAGCAGATAAAGAAGGGGTTAAAAAACTTGTATGGCTCGGCGGTCCTAATGAGGAAGATTTATTCCTCAGTGCCTCCTCAGATGCGTATAGGGCAAAATTTGTTAAGAACATTCTTACGCTCCTAGAGGAGATTAACTACGATGGGGTAGACATTGATTGGGAGCCGGTTAGAAAACAAGATGAACCGTACCTCTTAAAATTGGTTCAAGATCTTCGTAAAGCAGATCCTGACATCATCATTACGATCCCTGTGAATTGGGTGCAGAGCACAATAGCAAGTTCAAAGGACTTATCCGTGTATAAGGATATGGCAAAATACGTAGATAAGATGTTCGTCATGAGTTACTCAATGGCGGGCCCTTGGAGTGGCTGGAAGAGTTGGCATGGAGGTGCGCTCACGGGAGATGGAAGCACCACTCCGGGATCTATTGAATCATCGATATCTGCATACACTTCCCAAGGTGTCCCAAAAGAAAAGATAGGCATAGGTATTGGTACGTATGCGACGTGCTGGGAGTATCCCGTCACGAAACCAAATCAAGTACTTCCATCTGGATATACCTC
>CAYWWH010000027.1:0-3214 GCA_964462155.1 uncultured Candidatus Saccharibacteria bacterium
GGAGGAGTAGCTAGTCGCCAGCATAGAGTATTCATTTTTTTGTTTTCTTCGTCTTATATTTTGAGAATTACATGCCCATGGGCATTTTTTTGTTTTTACTAAAACAATAGAAGGAAAAACCTCTTTCTGTTACAATACTAGTAATGTATTCCTCTTGGGCAGAGAAAAGAAAGAAGAGAATCACCTATTTTGTGGGTGGAACTGTGGTGCTCCTTGTGTCTCTTTATGTCTACATAGGAATGTATGAACTACCTACGTGTTTTGACCTTAAAAAGAATCAAGATGAACTTGGTGTTGATTGTGGAGGATCATGTTCTCTTCGATGCCCTTTCGAAGTGCAAGATGTACAAGTGCTCTGGTCACGTGCATTTAGTGCGGGCTCTCTTTGGAATACGCTAATCTATATTGAAAATCCAAACAGGGGTGTCGAGGCGTATAAAGTTCCTTACCAAGTGACGTTCTATGATATAAACGGTGTTGTGATAAAAGAGGTGAAAGAGGAATCGTTTATGTCAGATAGTGCAATTAATCCAATATTTCTTGGGCGAATTGACCTTGGTGATGCAAAACCGTATCGTGTTTCGTTTTCCTTCACTGAACCTTTGTTATGGCATGCGGTAAGAGATGCGCATGATATAGCCCTCGAGGAGCAGAGGATACTCAACACAGCAAGTGCTCCTGAGGTTCAAGCGGTATTTAATAACAAAGAGCCCTACGCACTCAAAAACGTAGAAGTGTATGCAATCATCTATGATGATAAGGATAATGCAATAGCCGTTTCAAAAACATTTATTGATTCAATACCTGCTCGTACAAAAAGAAAAATTTTCTTTACGTGGTCAGAACCATTCAAGGGGACAATGAATCGCTGGCAGCTCGTACCAAAGATACCCGTACAGGAAGAGTAGCATGAAGTTTTTGTCTCGAGGTTTACATGATACAAAAGAAGTTTTGACGGATTGGCCACTCGTTACTTCTGCATTTCTTTTGTCTCTCTTAGGACTTGTCACCATGAACTCCTTTTCGGGGAGCAGTATTTTTTTCGAGAGGCAGTTAATCTGGATTATCCTCTCTCTTTTTGTGCTTTTTGTTACATCGCGAATCGATACGCGAATCTTTTACCGTACGAGTGTAATTGTGACGCTGTACCTTGTTACGACATTTCTTCTCGTCCTCGTCCTCTTTTTTGGAACGATTGTTTTTGGAGCACAAAATCGTTTTGACCTAGGTTTCTTTGCATTCCAACCTTCAGACATTGCACAGCTTGTGCTCATTCTTGTCTTAGCAAAATATTTTGCACGAAGACATATGGATATTGGGCACGTTAAGCATATTCTCGTTTCAGGAGCGTACGCGTTTTTACTCTTTTTCTTACTATTCCTTCAGCCGGATTTTGGATCCGCGGTCATTGTGTTTGCTATTTGGTTTGGAATGGTTTTAGTTGCTGGTATTTCCCGCACTCACCTCCTCGCTGTTTTTTTAATTATGGCAGTATCGGTTGGAGGTCTCTGGATGTTTGCGTTTGCTGATTACCAAAAAGCCAGAATAGTTTCTTTCCTTCATCCTCTCGCAGATATTCAGGGAACTGGGTATAATGCCTACCAATCTACGATTGCTGTTGGTTCGGGTGGAGTATTTGGAAAAGGGATAGGGTATGGTTCGCAGTCAAAACTTGAATTCCTTCCTGAGTATGAGACGGATTTCATCTTTGCAGCGTTTGCTGAAGAGTGGGGGTACGTAGGTGTGCTCGTTTTCCTTATGCTTTTTGGTGTTTTATTTTGGCGCATTATTGAGCATGCGCGCTATGCGGCGACAAACTTTGAGACTCTTGCGTGTAGTGGCATCCTCATTTGGTTCTTGGTGCACGTTATCATTCACGTTGGTATGAACGTGGGGCTCCTTCCTGTTACAGGTACCACACTTCCGTTTTTATCATACGGTGGCAGTCACCTCATTGCGAAATTTGCAGCTCTTGGTTTAATCCTTGCTATGACCCGTTATGAAAAATCAGTTGAAAGAGGGAAGTTAGACCACGAGGTTGAGGGCTTTGAGGAAGAGGCTTAGAGTGGGTTAATAGAGTGCAGTTGTTTTTTGAACCATGTTCTCGATAGAAAAGGATTTTTGAACGTGGTTTTTTAGAGTTGCTCCAAAACCCTCTCTCTCCTCTTGATTGTTTAAAAGTCTCGTAAGAGCTAGAGCAAGATTTTCCGGAGTTGGTTCAACGAGGAGGCCTGATACTCCATTCTCAAGTATGTCTTCTATACCAGGAATAGAGCTTGCAACGACGGGGAGACTAGCAAGACCCGCTTCAAGAAGTACGTAGGGGAGCCCCTCTTTGTACGAGGGGAGAGCAAATATGTCGAGTGCCAAGAGGTAGGATGAAGCGTCAGCAAGGTATCCTGTCATATGTACAACGTGTTCGAGTCTTTCCTTTGAAACATACTCACGAAACTCTTCTCGTTGTTCACCGTCACCAATGAGAACGAGGCGAGGAGTGTGAAGTCCTTGGGAATAAATAGTCTGTACAGCTTGTATAAGTGAGAGAATGTTTTTGTTTGGAGTGAGTTCAGCAATGGTTCCTATCCATACTTCGTGTGTGTTGGTTTGCGTACGTGCTATCTTTTCTCTCGCTTCTTTTCGCTCTATGAAAGTGAGTTCACGTATACCGTTATGAATGAGCACGTTCTTATGTTTACAGAAGGGAAGGGTGTTTGCTCGCAGACAGGTATCGTTTGTTATTTGTATTGTCTTTGTGCTAAGGAGTATGGTGAGCCAAGTAAAAAACCAAATTGCCACTCGCTCAATCATCGGGCGCCATGTTTCGTCGTACGCAAGTCCGTGTGAAGTAAAGATGATCGTTTTTACGCGAAAGATTCTTCCGAGGAGAACTCCCATACCTCCTGCTTTTGAGCTCATGACGTGGAGAACGTGAGGACGCTCTTTTCGTATGATTTTTGAGAGTTCAAATAGTGCTCGAATATCCTCAAGAAGGGAGATGTCACGCATGAAGTGTTGTATGACGGTGGTGCGTATTCCTTTACTCACAAGTTTCGTGAAGAGGAGTCCGGTTGTTGCCTCTTTCCCCCCCGTTCCTCCGAGTGCCACGGCGATGTCAAACTCTCCACTCGGAAGCGAGGTTACAAGATCGTAGAGGTAGCGTTGGGCTCCGCCAAAATTTGATTTTGTAATCACGTAAAGCACTTTCTTTTTTTGT
>CAYWWH010000027.1:3314-10511 GCA_964462155.1 uncultured Candidatus Saccharibacteria bacterium
GTTACGTATCACAAGACAAAGTGTCATATTTGTGGTAGAATTAATACACTAAAAAAAGAGGACTTAAACATAAGTCCTATCAAGATAGATAATGAGATACATCAGAAACGAACCACTACTGCTTCTTTTAGGAGATGTGCTCGTGTTTTACATAGCGCTTTGGGTGACGCTCTTTCTCCGTGAATTCGAAGTTCCTTCAGCAGAGGTGTGGACAACGCACGCGGTGCCGTTCAGTATCTTCTTTATCGTTTCAGTTATTGTGTACTTCATTGCTGGACTCTATGATCAGCACACGTCACTTGTACGAAGTAAGTTACCCTCGCTTGTTGCATACAGTCAGACGGTCACAGTTATTTTAGCAGCCCTCTTCTTTTTTACCGTTCCATACTTTGGCATTACTCCTAAAACTATTCTCGCCATTTTCTTAGCAACGTCTTCAACGTTTGTCGTTATCTGGCGTTTAGTGCTCACGAAATACGTAGGAGTCAGGCGTTCTCGAAATGCACTTGTGTTTGGTTCAGGGAAGGAGGTTGAACAGCTTATACGTGAGTTAAGTGTGAGTGAGCGCTATGGGTTGTACATTCGTCAACGGTTTGATCCTAAGGATGTCGAGGTGTCTGAGGAGTTTGAAGAGCAAATGCTTGAGTACATTAAGAAAAAGGATATCGCAGTGATTATCGTTGATTCTCGGGATAAGCACATGGTACAGATTACCCCTGTTTTGTACAATCTTCTCTTTTTGCATCCCAAACTTTCGATACTCGATGCTTCTCAGCTCTATGAAGATATTTTCAGGAGAATCCCAATTTCTATGCTCGAGGACAGTTGGTTCATTACACACGTTACCCGTCAACCACACATCCTCTACAGGATGTACCACAGAGCACTTGATATCGTCGTGTCACTGTTCCTTGGTGTTGTTCTTCTCATGCTGTTTCCTATCGTTGCGCTTCTTATAAAGCTGGATGACAAAGGTCCACTGTTTTCATTTCAGAAGAGAGTAGGGAAAGATAATCAACCTCTTCACCTTGTGAAGTTTCGTACGATGACGGTCGCAAACGATGATGGTAAGTGGGGGGCTCAAGAAAACAGAGTGACTCGAGTAGGTGAGTTTTTGCGAGTAACTCGTATTGACGAGCTTCCACAGCTTTGGAACGTGCTGAAGGGAGGGTACTCACTCATAGGTCCTCGTCCAGAGTTTGAGAAGGCGGTGCAAGAGTATGCGCGTGAAATACCGTACTACAATGCGCGACACCTCATCACCCCTGGGCTTTCAGGGTGGGCTCAGCTCAACCACCATGCACATCCGCACCACGGTGTTGATATCGAAGAAACGCGAAACAAACTTTCATACGATTTGTATTACCTCAAAAATCGCTCATTTTGGCTCGATTTTGAGATTGGCATGAAAACCATCAAAACCCTCCTCTCAGCGATGGGGAAGTAGTGCACTCCTCAAAAAGTGGTATTAGTGAACAGTTGGATTTTCTTCGTCACTGTGTAGAGAAGAAACAACTCCACCGTTCTCTATGACGTACTCCATTGGGTCAAGTCCTCCTTTTGCTTCGATTTCGTTTCTTTCTTTCATAAAAGCATCACGAACTTCTCTTAGGTTCATGTTAGGGTTTGTTGTCATTTCAACGATAAGACGATTGCGAAGAAGTTGCTCTCTGTCACTTATCGATACTCCTTCGGGGAAGAGAATATCAAGTGTTTCAAGTTGTTCAGGAGTGAGCTCCTCTTCTGCCTTCTTCGCGAGTACTTCTAATGGTTCATTCTTTTTTGATATTCCTTCCTTCATGGTTTTATTGTTAGTAACGTAATGGATTTATTGTACCAAAAACTCGGGAAATCGCATATCGATTTCCCGAGCTAGTGAACATTTTTAGAGAAGGATGCATACTCTTCTCTTTCTAAAAGTACTATGAGACGAGTATACAACGGTACCCAGGTACTTTTGGGTAACGCTTGGTACACCACTTCAAAAGCAAACTCCTCCTTGGAGACTTCGAAAATCTCCCGTGCTTTTTTTAAGAAAAGGATGAAATCATTCTCCATCGCGGGAGTGATTTCTCCGCGGTCTTTCGCTATGGCAAAGACCTGAATGGCTCGATTTTCGACATCAAAGAAGATGTCGTCAATATCGATAATTTTTTTCAATACAACCTCCTTGTGGTTATTTCTCTCAACTAATCCCTAAGTATTAATTATACACTAAATATATATTATTGTCAAATATATCTATTGTAAGCCAAAGTAAGGTTACAGAGAGGTATGCATACGGAGACTCATTTGGTACAATAGGTCGCATGATTATAGATGGAAAAGCTATTGCGTATAGCATAAAAGACCAGATTAAAAAGAAAACAGCAGAACTTGAAAAACGGTTAGCTCTTGGAATCATTGTCGTTCATGAGACACCAGCTATTCGACAGTTTGTTCGTTTAAAAGAAGAGTTTGGAGCAAGTGTAAAAATAGGTGTTGAGGTAATCCGAGTGCAGGCACTCGATGAGCGAAGTGATAAGGTGCTTGAAATCTTGCTCCATGCTACAAGAAAGTACGATGGCGTTATCTTACAACTCCCGCTTCCGCCCACGGTGTCTCTTGAAAATATTTTACGTATATACCCGTTGACGCACGACGTCGATGTTATCGGTCACACCGCATACCAGCAGTATAAAGAGGGAAATCTTCCACTCCTTCCTCCTGTTGTTGGCGCTTTTGATGAAATATTAAAAAGGAATGGTGTGCGCCTCTTAGGTAAGAATGTCGTTATTGTTG
Organism: uncultured Candidatus Saccharibacteria bacterium; assembly: GCA_964462155.1. Lineage (GTDB taxonomy): Bacteria > Patescibacteriota > Minisyncoccia > Phycocordibacterales > UBA12088 > UBA12088. The sequence continues at coordinate 6,096 of CAYWWH010000027.1, forward strand.
GAGAAGGGAGGTTGGTTGGAGGACCCGCGGTCTATTGGGTGAATAAACAAGGAGGGGAAGTCACCGTGGTAAACGAGGAAACCGTAAACCCAAGAGAAATACTGCAAAGCGCAGATGTGGTTATTTTAGGTGCTGGGAAACCAGGGTTACTTCAACCAGACATGGTAAAGGATGGGGTAATCATCCTTGATGCTGGGACCGGGGAGGAGGCGGGAGTAGTTAAAGGAGATGCTGATCCACTCTGTGCTGACAAAGCATCACTCTTTACACCGACTCCGGGAGGTATTGGTCCTATCACCGTTGCGAAAGTGTTCGAGAACCTTGTTATACTTCATGACCTTAAGCGGGGAAAGGGTAGGTAATTGCAGAGTTTTTGAAACGCGCTATACTTCTCGGGTATATGACAGTCTTTCGATCGTGGTCTCTCATACTCCTTGTTGTTGGAGTCCTTTTAGGGTGGCTGCTTTTTTCAAGTGAAAAAAATCCTGACGGGAAGCACTTTAAATTTGGCCTCGACCTCGTTGGAGGGAGTCATTTGGTGTATGAAGCAGATACTTCAACTCTTGAGGGTGGAGATGTGGAAGAAGCAATGAATGCCCTTCGTGATGTTATTGAAACTCGAGTTAACCTTTTTGGCGTTGCAGAACCTCTAGTGCAAGTAGAGAAGGCGAGCGCTCTTGCTACGGGTGGTGCACCTCAGAGACTTATTGTTGAGCTACCTGGTATTACAGACCTTGAAAAAGCTATTGCTATGATAGGGGCGACTCCTCAGCTTGAGTTCAAGCTTGTAGAAGCTCCGCTCGGAACTTCAACCGAATCAACGTACGCTGAAACAGGTCTTACGGGGAAGTATCTCAAGAAAGCCCACCTTGAGTTCTCAGGGTCTCAAAACACCATGGGAGGTTTTGTGAATGAACCACTTGTGATGGTTGATTTTAACGATGAAGGAAAAGAGCTTTTTGCAAATATTACAAAAAGTAACATTGGAAAGCAGCTCGCGATTTTTCTTGATGGACGTCTCATTAGTGAGCCCGTAATACGTGAAGAAATTCGAGGAGGAACTGCGGTTATAAGTGGAGGATTTAAAGCAGATGAAGCAAAGGAGTTGGTTCGAAACTTAAACCTCGGAGCACTTCCTGTTCCAATTTCTCTTGCATCAACACAGACCATTGGAGCAACGCTCGGGACTGAGATTCTCGATAAAGGTATCAAAGCGGGACTTGTTGGTTTTGCTCTTGTGGTTATCTTTATGATTGTTTGGTACAGACTTCCTGGTTTTCTTGCAGGTCTTGCATTAACGCTCTATGTTATTTTTATGCTCGCTGTCTTCAAGTTTATCCCCGTCACGATTACCGCCGCGGGTATAGCCGGGTTCCTTCTCTCTATCGGTATGGCAGTAGATGCAAACGTGCTCATCTTTGAACGCTTTAAGGAGGAGTATGAAAATGGAAAAGGGTACGTTGATTCTGTAAAAGAGGGCTTTGCTCGAGCTTGGTATGCTATACGAGACGGGAACTTCACAAGTCTCATTAGTGCGATTGTTCTTTTTTGGTTTGGTACAAGTATCGTGCAGGGTTTTGCACTCGTGTATGGTATTGGTATAGCGTTGAGTATGTTTACTGCGATAACCCTCACAAGGACGTTTATGCTCGGGATCTCTGGTTTGGAAGAAAAAGCCCCCGCTCTTCTTAAGAGTGGTTTTCTAGGTACAAAAAAAGAAGAATAGTATGTTTTTTATTAACCATAGAAAAATATTTTACGTTCTCATAGGAGCTCTCTCTGTTTTTTCAGTTGTTGCACTTTTTGTGTGGGGACTTGTGTTCGGAATAGAGTTTACTGGGGGGACGATTGTTGAGGTATCGTATAATGGCACAGTGCCTGAAAAATCTATTCTTGAAGGTAACTTGAATGAATTGAATTATGGTAAGTACTCACTTCGTCAAACTGGAGATAATGGCTACATTTTGAGAATGCGTGACAGTACTGAGGATGAGTACCAAAACATAAAAAAGGCACTTAGTGTTGAAGGGAGTGAACTCGTTGAAAAACACCGAGCATCCGTTGGTCCAACAATTGGTGGTGAGTTGAAAAACAAAGCGCTTGTCGCAATCAGTATCGTTGTTCTTCTTATTGTTCTCTATGTTGCTTTTGCGTTTCGTAATGTACGAGATGAAGATGAGGCGAAGGGGGGTGTGGGAGTTTCTTCATGGGTATATGGTTTTGTTTCAATACTTGTACTCGTGCATGACGTACTTGTTCCTCTCGGTATGTTCTCTCTCATGGGGTACTTCTGGGGAGCAGAAGTCGATGTACTTATCGTAACTGCGCTCCTTACAATACTTGGCTACTCGGTAAATGACACAATTATCATTTTTGATCGTGTACGTGAAAATCTAAAGGAAAATAGGGAGAAAAATGTTGCGGAATCGTTTGCATTCACAGTAGGAAAATCTCTTTCACAGACGTATGCTCGTTCTATTAATACCTCATTCACTACGCTCATGGTGGTTCTTGCACTCTTAGTATTTGGGGGGCCAACGACTATGTACTTTGCTCTTACATTGTCAGTCGGTATCCTTGCAGGAACATACTCATCGCTTGCTATAGGCGCTCCACTTTTAGTTACTATTGAAGCTCGTCAAAAGAAAAATCTTCACTCAGAAGGAGAAAAGAAGAAAGGGAAAAAGTAACATGCAAATCATCGGAGTTACGGGAACACTGGGGGCAGGAAAGGGAACAGTCGTCTCGTACTTACTGAAGAAAGGGTTTGTGCATCTATCTGCCCGAGGGTTTATTACGGAAGAAATTGAGAGAAGGGGACTTCCTGTCAATCGTGATACGATGACTGAGGTTGCAAATGATTTGCGGAAACAACATTCTCCAAGTTACATCTTTGACCAACTTCTTTTACGTGCGCAAACACTGACGCAGGGCGTCATCATTGAGTCTCTTCGAACCGTCGGGGAGGCAGACGCACTCCACGCAGAGGGTGGTGTACTTATCGCTGTCGATGCAGATATTCAAGAACGGTATGAGAGGATAACTGCTCGCAAGAGTGAAACAGATAGAGTAAGTTTTGAAGAGTTTGTAGCTCAGGAGAAGCGAGAGAGTGATGCAACCGATCCAAACAAACAAAACCTTTTTGCAGTAATGGATACAGCAGACATTCACCTTGTAAATAACGGGACTATTGAAGAACTCGAACAAGCTCTCGAGAAAGAGTTTTCAAAAAGAGGGTTGTTAAAGTAGGTGCTACGAAGTTATTCTCGTACCTGTGAAAGTCTTGCCTTCAAGGTATTTTTCTACCTGTGCAAGGCGTGAGCCGTTAATGATGGCGACTTCAATACCACTTTTTTCTGCTTCACTTGCTGCGATAGGGTCAAACGGAGCAGAGAGTCCAGGAGTCCATTCAGTAGGGAGGAGGGTTCTAAAATTCTTCCAATCTATCTCCTTGATACGTACCGCATCCTTGAACTTGTTAGGATCTTTGTCATAGGCATAGTCTATGTTTGAGAGATTGACGAGTCGTTTTGCTCCCATGTTCTTTGCAATACGTACAGCGACGTAGTCGGTACTCCACCCAGGTTTCCATCCTGCAGCTATAATGACGGGTTTATCCGTCTTTACTTTTTTGTGAGGACTTTTTATAAGGGCAGGGTATGCGATGTCGTAGAAGACTGTTCGAAGTAGGTGACCATTCAAGCGTGTTGCATGTATGCCGAGCCAGTCGAGATCTTCGTGTACTAAGCTTCCAACTTTCCGAGCAGCATCTTGGTACTTTCGACACGTTTTTCCTCCTCCCGCGATAATAATAAAACGCTTTCCGAGCGCTACTTCTTTAGTGATAAATTTCCTAAGGTTTTTAAGAAAAGGAACGTTAATCTCTTCAGGGGCTATGAGTGAACCCCCAACGGAAATAACGATTGTTTCTGTGTTTAACATCCGGAATACTATACCACTTTATGGACGGTTTTTGGTAGTTTTTTCACCAAATTTCTTATTTGAACATGAAAAATAGTATCGTTGTAAAAAAGCTTGACGTTACGCTATATCTAAGTATACTAGTCTCCACTGCCCAAGGAAGGCAGATGAACATTGAAAATTGCATATAGACGAGAACCTAAATATACCTGGAACAAAGGAGGCATATTCTCTTTTGTTCCGTCTTTGCTGTGTATTCAGACCCTTTTGGGTGAATCACAAGTAAAAGCTCAAATGCTACTTTTAAGTAAGTAGCGAATTCCTAATCTATTGTCAGAGTTTGATCCTAGCTCAGGGTGAACGCTGGCGGCGTGGATAAGGCATGCAAGTCGAATGCATTTAGTTGCATGGCAGACGAGGTAGTAACACGTAGGTACGTACCCCAAAGTCAGGCATAATCGGTCGAAAGATCGGATAATTCCTGATGGTCCCGCA
>CAYWWH010000028.1:0-10423 GCA_964462155.1 uncultured Candidatus Saccharibacteria bacterium
TGTAACTTTCAACTTCTAACTTCGTTCTTTATCCACACTATCAACACAAAAAAATGCATGCATACATGAAGAGGTGATGTATACTCTAAGTATCAACGCTAGGGCTCGGTGCTTTCTAAAAGCAACCCATCACGTGCGTTCTTTAGTTTAAGTTCATTTTTATTTATGGGTACATTCATGGATAAACTCAAGGGTAAGGGTATAGTCGATAAAGAAGGTCAATTGGTTGACCAAAGTGCTCCTTCAGCACAGGCACAACAGCAAGGGGTACTTCCTGGGCATGCTCTACAGCTTCCTGTTGATGTGTTTCAGTCAGATAATGAGATAATCATCTATGCTCAGCTTGCAGGTATGGATATGCAGACTCTCGATGTATCGATAAGTGGAGAAAATGACATAGTGAGTATACAAGGTTCTGCACAGAGACCTGAACAGCTCATGTATGAATCCCATGCTTCTAATAATGGTGATTTTACCCTTGAAGAGTGTCACTGGGGTGACTTCTATAGGCAAATCATTCTTCCAGATGAAATAGATCCTGAACGAGCAGAAGCAAAAACGAAAGACGGTGTTCTCGTACTCAGACTTCCACTTGTCGGAAAACAAGGGAAAGGGTTACGGCTCAATGTCGTGCGAGCGGATGACCATGGTGTGCAAGGAGGACGCTAAAACTCCTCGCTCGCAGTGTGTATGAGCGAGGTATGAATAAACAAAAAAACAAAATTAGATTTTTAAGAGCACTCATGTACAGCATGGTTGCTTTTTTGCTACTCGTTTTCTTTGTTCCACACATTTCATTTGCCGCGACGTACTCACTTTCACCAGCTGATGGTAGTTTTGAAGTAGGTAAAAGTTTTACTGTGCGAGTAATGGCTAATGCGGGGAGTGAGGGGGTAAATACAGGAGATGCAACACTTACCTACGATACAACCAAGCTTACAGCTGTTTCGGTTTCAAAAGACGGTTCCCCTTTTAATTTATGGGTTACAGAACCATCTATAAAAGGTGCCACCATAGTTTTCGCTGGAGGAGGTACCGCTCCCGTGTCAGGTTCTAAACAAATCATAAGTATTACATTCAAAGCTAAGGCAGAAGGTTCTGCAAAAGTTGAATTTTCAAAAGCAACACTTCTCGCAGGAGCGGGTACGAATGTTCTCACAGGTTCTACAGGGGCGACGTTTACGATTACACCAGCATCAGCAACCCCACCGAAAGAAGAAACGAAAACAACAACGCCACCAAAGGAAGAGAAGAATGTAAAAATTCCGCCACCAGATGCGCCGGTTATTAAAAGCCCAACTCATCCCGATGATGCACTTTGGTACAACAAAGCTGATGTAAAATTCTCATGGGATATTCCGTATGGGGTACTTGGGATGGCATACGGTTTTGATCAAAATAGAGAAGGTACTTCCACCGAAGTTCACGAACCACCCATAAGTGAATTAACAAAAACAGGACTTAAAGATGGTGTGTGGTACTTACACGCGGAGTATAAAAACAGAGGAGGATGGGGAAGTTCGACAACGTTCATGGTTCAGGTCGATACAACACCTCCTGAAGAATTCGAAGCCACTGCTGTCGGAGGAGATTTGACAGCCCAACTTCGTTTTGAGGCACACGATGAACTTTCTGGTATCGCTCTCTATCGTATCGCTGTGGACGGAGGAAGAAGTCGAGATGTGCAGTCATCAGAACTTTCTTCAGGTGGATATATTCTTTCAAACTTAGATCCAGGAGACCATACGATATCAATAGTCGCAGTTGATCTTGCGGGGAATGAGCGTGCAACAGAGGTTTCAGTAACCGTAACTGGTACAAAAGTTGAAGAACAAAAAGAAGATGTTACAACAAGTGGTTTTAGTGCCATATACTGGGTATCACTTCTTTTCATGGCAGCGCTCGCAATAGTTATTACAATGCTCATACAAGAGCGCCGAAAGATGCACGAAGAAAAGGATAGGATTAAACGTGAGACGGCTGAAGTGGGTGATCGGCTTATAAACATTTTTGGTGTTCTTCGTGATGAGATTGAAGAAAAAGTTATAGAACTATCTCATAAGCCGAATATGACTGATGCAGAAAGAAACATTCTCGAAGGACTAAAAGATGCACTCGATATTTCTGAGGAACTCATTGATAAGGAGATAGAGGATGTACGAAAGTTACTCAAATAGAACGTTAAGATTGTGAAAAAAGAGAGTGCCCTTGCACTCTCTTTTTCTTTGTTGCAAAAAATTTCTTTTTTTCAACTAAAATATTTTTGACTACTGAGAATGATTCAGAGGTGTCTATGCTATTCAAGATATAGGGGGGAAGTGTTTAGTGTGTTTACGTTAGTTCTAGTGGATTCTGGTGCCGTTCTGAGTGTTTTACGGAGATTATCAGATTTTTGATAAAAATTATTCATTCATTTTTTAAATATCCACAGAAAATGGCTTCGAATATAGTTTTTTTAAGATTACTTGTGGATTTTTACGCTATACTATGTGTAACCGATGAGACCACGTAGTGGGGGCTTTTTTCGGTATGACAATGCGTAAGTATTTCATGTATCTTACATACTATCGAATACCAATACTCTTTGGTCTTTTTACTACCCTCGTACTTGCTTCAGGAGTATTTGCTCTTGCAGAAGAAAGAACCATACACATTTTCCCCACGCATGTATCAAGTGAAAATTGGATGAAGGAGGAACTTGCTCTCGAACAAACGTTAGGTGAGTACGCAATGTTTGAAGATTTCTCAAGGAGTAATTCTGCCTTCGTTATTGTTACACCCGACGTCGAAGATGTGGTGAATCCCGTACAGCAAGAGGGAGGTGTAGAAGATTCTATCGAAGAGAAAACAGAACAAGGAGGTGAAGTTGAAACAGGTAGCGAAGGAGAGGAATCTGAAGGAGCGTCTGAAGACGCAGTTTTAGAAGAGGTGCAAGAGGGAGATTTGGAAACTTCTCTACGTGATGGAGTACATCCCATGGAAGATGTTTCTCTATTTGCGTATCTCTTTGGTGTTCGAAATATGCTTCGCACACAAAATGTCTTTGCAGAAGAAGGCGTGACGCAAGGTGAGGAAATGTTAGGGGAGGGTGTTCAAGAAGAGACGATTGAAAATGAAAATACTGAAAATGAAACGGATACCTCTGTTGCTACTGAAGTGATGGAAAACATTGAAGGTGAAAGTGTTGAAAGTGACGTGACTCAAACAGAGCTTGAGGAAAGTGGTGAAGAAGACGCTCAAGGTGAGGGTGCTGAAGAGGGGTTTGAAGATAGTGCTGAGCGAGGTGAGGATGTTCGAGTGTGTAACGTACTTGGTACTACCTGTTACACAATGCTTTTTGATGGGTTCGATATCGGGAGTGTACTTTCAGACTACACAATCCGTAAGTACGACTTACACCTCTCACTTGGAGCGAGTACATTTGAAAATTCGTATACTCCCGATAAACTTTTTGTTCGTTACTACTATGAAGGGATGTGGCATTTAGCAGGAGAGGTTCAGATAGATAAAACAATATCGAACTTTGATAACGGTGGACACCTCGTGTTCCCTCTACCAAACGTTGCATCGTGGGATGCTCTCAAAGACTTTAAAGTTGAGATTGAGTTTGTTCGTCATGGAACCGTTCGTACTGAAGTGTTTGTCGATAGTGTGTGGGTTGATTCAACATATGAAGTTGATTCTCCTGACGAGGAAGATCCAATAGCGCGAAATATCATACCTGAAATAGTCGCTCTTGAGGATTCTCGACGCCCTGATCTCCTTACCGCTGACTCGAAAGAGATTCTTCTTACCTCTACTAATGCGGGACCTGGCGACGATCTAGTGATACGAAGCGATGCCGATGTCTATAACGGTTTAACAACTGCTCGAGTATATTTTTCAGTTACAAACACGAGTGATAGGGAAGAGCGTTTTCGTCTCATTACTCGTACAGGGAGGCAGGCGAATGTTGTACGCCTCGAAGAACGAGTTAAGGATACTTCTGTCACGCGTGATGTACCAAGCTACAGTGAGGTTGCGTACTTTTGTGAAGGTGGGTGGGAATTATTCTTTGAACGAGAAGAGGATATTCTCACTGGAGGAGAGATAGTGGAAGGTGAAGGCGAGGTTGAAACTGTTGATAAGATTGAAGACACAGGTACTCTCTCAGAGTCAGTGAGTGGAGAAGATGAGGTGATGATGGAAGAGGAAGGTGAGGTTCAGGAAGAAGGTGTTTTTGAAGAAGTTGTAGAGGAAGAATCTTCTTCAAATGTAATCACTGAAGAAGGTAACGAAAGTGTGGCGGAAGGAGAGAGTGAAGAAACTTTTGAAGATGAAGAAGCCCCAACTCTTTCAAAGACGTATACGTGTAAGTCAACTAACGTTGTAGAAACATGTAACACATTTAATGCTGACAAGACTAACTGTATTGTTGGAAATGATAGGGTGCGTGTTGATGAGGGTGTTTCGTATGAGGATGTATGGAAGGAAGTCCCGCTTATGGATATTCAAGATGCAGGAGAGACGTCGCTTAGTTTTTTTGAACGTCTCTTTGGTTCTGAAGAGGAAAGTGCTCCAACTCTTCTCATTCAAGGGAAGGAGGCAGATGCTGACTACCTCATCATGCCACATGAAAGTAAATATTTTTCCGTCGAATTGAATTTTGATGTACAAAAAGCCGGAGAATTTGTTATCGATGTTGAGGGTGATGAAACAAACGCTACACGAAGTGTCTGGTGGAGAAGTGCATTCGCGTATCGAATGCCTATTACACTTTCCCCTCAGGAAGCTAGTGAAGAGCGAGCAGTACCAGTGTTGTACAGTGTAGGACTATCTCGAAATGAGGAACTGTTTTTTGAAAAAGCAATGCTTGATGGTCGTGATGTTCGTTTTTATGATGAAAGTGCTCGTAAAGAAATTCCTACGAAACAATTTTCGTACTCCTACATAGACCAAGAAGCTCGTTTTGGTCTTGAACTGCCAGAAATTCATGGGACAACAACTGTATTTGCATACTTTGGTAACGAGCAAGTTGAAGAAGAAAGTAGGTTGACTGCACCAACTCGAAGTGATTCATTGCTTGAGTATTTTAGTATCACCTCACCAAGAGATGGGGCGGTCCTCACCATGGTATCTCCAAGTATTGGTAATGAAGTACAGATTGAGGAAGGTGAAAGTGTTTTACTTGAACGTTTTGTCCCCTTCACCAAGTTTGTTGGAGGTGAGAATAAAAAAGTGTACGCAAGGAGCCCTCTCACCGTATACCCTTCAGAGGAAGAAGTTGAAGCAAATGTACGTTCGCTTACTTTCGCAAGTTCTTCTGAACTGCATGTATCTGAGTTTGTGAGAGAAAACGGAAGACTTGGTTACACACTCTCTCGATTTATTGAAGTTCAAACCGACAGTCTCTTTGGAGAAATTGAAGCACTCCCTCTTCCGGCGATAGGTGTATTTGAAGCGGGGTTATCTAAGAATCCATTTGATGCGGTGTTCTACCTCAGGTCGCTCAAAGGACCTCAGTTCCATGACTTTAAAGAAGCTTTAAAAGATTTTGGTTTGGGAGAAGATATCACTTTCTCACTACTCTATAAACCTCAGAAAGGAAAATTCTCTCGCTTTTGGAATGGACTCTTTATGGATCGTTTAGCAAGTGTACGTGAAGTGCATCTCATGCGTGATGGTAGTGTTGTAGAAGATGCGCGATTTGAAGTTGTCTATGGAGCTGAAGGTGAGTGGACTATACATATGATAGAAATGCCTCGAGAACTTATTCCAGGAAAATATACACTCCAATTATCTATTGATGAAACAGGCACAACATACGCTGATAGCTTCGAGTTTTACTGGGGTGTTCTTGTTGTTAATACACCGCAATCAATTTACGAAAAAGATTCACTAACCCAGTTCCATATGGCGGCTCTTGATGACAAGGGTGATACGATTTGTGATGCACAGTTGCGGTTACTTATAACAACTCCAAGCGATGGGGTTGAAGAGCTTCGTGTTGAACCACAGAGTACGTGCGGAGCTAATAATGTTACTGACGATCCGGACTATCTTTCTTGGTACAGACCACAGGAGTTGGGAATGTATGAGTTAACACTTACACACGTCAATAATGATGGCGATGTCGTTCATCAGATTACAGATTCGTTTGAGGTACGAGAAAATCAATCTTTTACAATTGAGCGTCGAGGAGCAACCCGTATTTGGCCAAAGGCATCGTATGGTATGGAAATTGCGGTTACCGCTGTCGCTGATTTTTCTGGACAATTTGTTGAAGCGGTACCAGTAGATTTTGAACTCATTGATACAGGAGGTGCTGAAACAGGACAATGGGGAAGAGCAAAACGTCTTGTGTGGGATATGGAGCTTCGTGCTGGAGAAACACAGGTATTTCGCTATGAGTATGATGCTCCAGATATATCACCATACATTTATCTTCTTGGCCCTGCTGAAATTCGCGTGGGCAATGACACTCTCCTTAAAGAAACACGTACTTGGAAACTTGCAAGTGATGCTTTGGGTCAGTATGTAGAGAAATTTGTTACTATTACACCTTCGAGCGCTGATGCTTGGACTACTATAAGTCTTTCTGGCTCACCGTATAACATTCCAGCAAATGCAGTTATTGAAATGGCGCTTATCAATTCTGACTACGGTAATGAGCTTTATGCTGGCGTGCGTCACGCCTCCTCAACACTTGATAGACGCTTTCTTCTTCATGAAGCAGAGACGACTGGTACAGGTGTAGAAGGTATGAGTGAGGTCACGGTCCATGTTACTGCGTCAGCAACTTCTTCGATTCAATACTATGCAGACGATACGTCACTTGTCACGTTCCGCATCCTTGGGTATTGGACTGATGGTGTTTATGTTGAACGATTTGATACGACAGACGCAATTGCGACTAACGATGCGTGGACAAACTGGGATTTAAACACATATGGTCTTACGCAAGGTGATGTCGCAGAAATAGTAATGGTTAACAACAACAATGCAGCTGATTTCATTGTTGGAGTTAGAACAGATGGCTCGTCTCTAAATAGGTACATAAACCTGCATGAACCTGAATCAGGAGGAGATACTTATGCAACCATGTTTGTACTTGCTACGACGTCGACTGCTCGAGTTGAAGCATATAGTGATGATTATGGTCCAGGAACAGGAACAGATCTTGATTTTATTGTTGCTGGATATTGGGACACTATGCCAACAGGTCTAACATACAAGGAGGGTTGGAGTGATTTAGGAGGGCCAAGTGCAAATACTACATGGACTGATAGGCGACTTGATGATGTAAATGTACCTCCAAAAGGTATAGCTGAAATACTCTTTAATAATAATAACGATACAAACGGTTCAATGGAAATAGGTGTTCGAACAAACGGCTCTTCTTTGGGGCGCGTACTTGATCTCCACGAAGCTGAAGGAGGGGCTGCGGGTGTTACTCCAGCAAGAATGCTTGTGACCGCTGGAAGTGATGCAAGTAGTACAATTGAATATTATACGGAGAGTACGACAGCTGATAATTTTTACCTTGCAGGATATTGGTCAGCGGACAATTACCCACCTGATGCTCCAACACTCTATGACACACCGTTTGATAATGAAAAAACGGGAAGTAGTACTCCGTACTTCGATTTTAGTGCACTTGATCCAGATGGCACGAGTGACATTATTTACGAAATCCAGTGGGACGATGACCCTGATGTTTCCGCATCTCCTTTAGGGAATAGAACTTCTGACAATGAGTCAGGGTGTACACCAAATTGTTTTGTGAATACTGTGAGTCCTGGTGACACATCTCCATTTACAGAAGGTAATCGTGTTAGGTTTACGATGCAAACAGAACTCACTACAGGAACAACCTACTACTGGAGGGTGCGTGCAAAAGATGGTGCTGGAGGATTGTATGGCGATTGGAGTAATGTTTTAAGTTTTACCTATGTTGAAGATACTGACCCAAAGGGATGGATACAGACTGAAGATACTCAATTTGATCAAAGTGTACTTACAGGTGTTGAAACGTATGGTGCTAATAAGGTACGCCTTGCAACAACACCTCCTGAAGGGGCAATGGTTGCGTATGGTTCAAACACCAATATTGCTCCACACTCTCGTATATGGAATGGTACTACCTGGTCTGCTTCTTCTTCAGCTCAAAGTGTCGGAGGGCAAGTCAGTTGGACTGTGCTTCGAGCAGCTCCAACACGGAATGAGTATATTCTCGGAACGCAAGATACTGGAGGAGACGTGAATGTGCAAATTTATAACGGTTCAACTGGAACATGGGGTAATCTTCGTGAAATGACTGGTCAAGTTGGAAATGCAGCATACAAAGGTTTTGATATTCAATACCAATCACAATCAGGAGATGCGGTGGTTGCATACTGCGATGGTGACACTGATCCGAGTTATCTTGTTTGGGATGGAACAAACTGGTCAGCAACATCGACCATTGACTTAGCTTTTACACAAAATTGTGAATGGCTTTCTCTTGGAGCAAGTCCCACATCCGATGAACTTATTATGGTAGCAAGAGCTAATATTGCGCAAACGAATCCTGATTACGAGGCGCAAGTGTATGATCCAAATGCAGGAGTGTGGGGTAATTCGTATGCTGGAGGGTCTGGCGATGAAGCTGCTCGTGAGGGCATTGCAATAGGATATGAAGAGAATGGAACCAATGCCCTTGTTGTGATTTCAAATGGACAAAATAATAACTTTGCATACGGTGTTTGGGATAGCTCCGCGTGGGTTACGGGAACGGTTGCATTAGGTGATGATTTTGAGTGGGGGCAAATAGTGCAAGATGATGGAACAGATAATATGGCACTTTGCTATATTGATGAGGATGATGACATGGGTACCGTGTTTTGGAATGGTGCCACAAATACGTGGGGAGCCTATCGAGAGCACGATCAAAATGGTGACAATGGTATAACTGATGTTGATGCACACGGAAGGCCAATTTCTTGTCAGTATGAGACGACTGCAGGGAGAGACGGATATCACCTTGTAGCATACTCAAATACTTCAAACGCTGAATTTAATTACTATACCGGTAGTGCGTGGCAGTATACGATCGATAATGGTGCATCCATTAGTTCTGTGCAAGATTCTTGGACTGTAAATACTATAAGAACTGGAATTGGGAAAATTCTTGCTGTATTTCACGATAACCAAAATACTCGTTATGATTTCAGTTCATGGGATGGAAGTGCATGGGCGACAATGACAACTCTAGATGATTATCCTTCAAGAACTGCTGAACCATGGTATGAACCTATTAGCCTTGCAGAGCAAAAGTATCAAGAGTCTATGGGAAATATCAGGTCTATGATTGTAGATTTTGATCTAGTTCCTAATCGCCCAACATGGGGAGAGGTGATATGGAATACCGAAGAACCTACTGGAACGGATGTAAAAATGCAGGTCTATTATGCTACAACGACAAGTCAGTGCAATGTGCTTGTACCAGATGCAGCTCTTTCAGGGAATTCATCTGGCTTTGACAGAACCGCTAGTCCTCTTGATCTTTCAGGATTGTCAACATCGACGTACAACATGCTCTGTATTAAAGCAACGCTTTCGTCAACGAATGCACAGACGCCAACTCTTGACGATTGGTCACTTTCATGGGAGCGACAACCTTTCTTAACGCAGTCAGATTATCGCTTTTACGTTAATGAAGGATCCTATACTCCCACTGATCCGTGGCCACTTGGCGCTATAGATGTACAAGAGAACATTCAGATACTTGCTTCCGATCTACCTCCAAAACCAACAGATGTTCTTAGGTTGCGTATGTCTGTTGCAGATTCGAATGTGCCACTCTCTGTTTCGGATCTGATGTTTAAATTACAATATGCACAAGGAAATACGTGTTCTGCAGATCTAACATGGACTGATGTAGCTCCTGCAGGAAGCTCAACCGCACTTTGGCGTGGGTACGAGAATACCATTGCAACCTCAGATTGGTTTGATGAGGATTGGTCTGGCCGTATTGCCATAACGGTAAATGAAAGTTATGTCGATGAAGATCTTTCAAATTTCCCAATTTTTGTTGACTTGAGTGATATGGGTAGTTCTTTCTGGTCTTCGGTTAATAGTGACGGAGGGGATATCCGAGTAACACAAAGTGACGGAACGACTGAAATACCTCGAGAGGTTATAAACGCATCTACAACAACACAAACAGGAGAATTGTTCTTTAAAGCAACAAGTATTTCATCAACCTCTAATACAATCTTTTATGTGTACTATGGCAATAGTAGTGCCTCTGACTATGCAACAAATGCAACCTATGGTGCACAAAATGTTTGGACAAATAGTTACGACTCGGTGCTCCATATGCATCAAAACCCTGCAGGAACAGCACCACAAATGAGGGATGCGACGGCAAACAGTTACGATGGTACAACGGGAGGAGGATTTG
>CAYWWH010000029.1:0-10085 GCA_964462155.1 uncultured Candidatus Saccharibacteria bacterium
GCTCTCCAAATGATTGCACGAGCCCATGTTCTGGATCCTGACAACTCTTCCATTTATCGAGCGGAAGGGTACGTGTATGAGATACTGCCTGACTTAGACAAAGCAGTAGCACTCTACACTCGTGCCATTGAGCTTGATTCAAACAATCTGTATGCGTATGCGGGAAGGGGACATGCCTACAATCTGAAAGGGCAAAATAGTGATGCGTTTAATGACTACAAAAAAGCAGCTGAACTAGATACGGAGAAAAAGTATGGGTTTATATACTCACATTTGTGTCGTATCGGTATAAGCCCATTACTCAACTTGAAAGAGGTGATTGATAATTGCACCTTGTCAGTTGAAAAGGAGACGGACATTTACTTACGCTCTGACTCTCTGCAAATTCTTTCTTCAATCTTCTTGCCGACAGGTGACTTTGAAAAAGTGGAAGATTACCTTTCGCAGGCGCGAGCTTTAACACCTCTAGATGCAAACCTGCACATTTCACTTACGAACATGTACCTCGCAAAACATGAGTTTGAGAAAGCTGAGGAGTCAGCGCAAAGGGCGATAAGTCTCGCTCCTCAAAAAGCATACGCCTACATCGTCCTTGCGTTCTCTCAAAAAAATCAAGGGAGGTATGACGAAGCTCTTGAAACAGTAAAACAGGCGGAAGAATTGGTAAAAATAGATGTGTCACTTCTTCCAGAAAATAAAAAAGAATCACTGAGAGTTATCTATAACACTATGGCAGATTTATATTCGTTCATTGGTGACAAAGAAAATGAACAAAAGTATGCTGAACTCGGCAGAACAGATTCGTAATTTTTTTCGTATGCATTTCACACAAAAAATCGTAGTGCGCACATTCTATTTAGCAACCGTCCTCCTTGTTTGTTTTTCTGTTCGTGCACAGACAGTTGAAGCAGCTCCATCGTGCGGTGCGTATGGAGGTGCGTCAGATCCTGCTTGCTACACAGTGTCCACAGGTTCGTGGGTATCTGAATCTTGTTGGTGGATGGGACCTGTGTACGATAACATGTACTACATTCAGTGCTGTTGGCCTTGGGGAGGATGTAGGAACGTGTACCTTCCGTGGGGTTGGCAACGAGATGGTAATGGTTACTGGTGTGGGAACAACCACTTTGGCACGGGGTTAAGTGGTTTTAATCCACAAAGTTACGCTGGGGCATACTACACCGGTGACACGTATACCTGTCACTATATCGATAGCGTGCTCGCATGGTCTCCGTGTGTTAGCGGGTCTCAAGTTTCAACATGGTCTCACTGGACTACGACAGGAGGTACTTCTTGTACTAATGTCCCTACGACTCGAGCTTGTTGTAATACTCCTGATGCAGCCATCTCTATCAATGGGATAACAGGATCGTATACCGTCAATCAAAACGCTCCTTTTACACTTTCTTGGTGGATGCATAATCCGGGCCAAACGTATACCTGTTCCATGAGTCGTCCGTGGGTAAGTGAGAACCCTTCAGGTTCGGTGCCAATAAGTGGAAGTCAATCCGATAGTGTAAGTGAGACAAAGTCAGTGTCTGGTTCTACTCCGTATACGTACCAGTTGGACTGTACGGGGACGGGAACTTGTCTTCCGATTTCACGAACAATTTCGCTCTACGTTAATCCAAAAGATTATACGGTAGACCTTACTGTTAATTCCTGTGCTAGAACGGGAGATCCCACAAGAAATGGAACAGTAACGGTAAGTATCACGAATCCCAATGTCCCTGTAAACAGGTATGGTTTCAAATGCGGTAGTCAGGCATGGGAGTGGAAGAACGTAAATACCCATGTGTGCACTTTTTCAGAACCAGGTACGTATACTATTGAAACAGGGGTGCAGAATAGTCTAGATATTACATTCTTGACTAAAAGCAATCCTGCGACAGTGACAGAATGTTCTTGTGCACTTCCTTCAGGTGATTTTCAGATTAACTCAGATTCAACTGGTCCTGTGTACGTAGACCAAGGAGCTTTGTACACTCTAGGGTGGTCATTCTCAAATCCTGGCGAAAGTTATACGTGCCAAATTCGTACACCTTCAGAAAGTTCGTTAGCTGACGGAACCCCAGCTTCAGTAGATGGGGGAACAATCACAGATGCTATTACTTCTTTACGCTCACCAAGTACCCCGAGTACTGACTATGAGTTTACTCTAGAGTGTGCTAATTCGGTTGGGGTATGTCAGCCATTTACAAAAACGGTTAGTGTCCGAGTGAATGCGCCAGAGTTAAGTGTTTCGACGGGTGTGTCACACGATCCTGCACAGGTGGGTGATGTCGTTCGTTGGAGTGCTATTGTGACTGGAGGATATCCGCCATACGCATACACCTGGACAGGCGCTGAAATAACAGGAGCAACGACACAGTATGTAGACAGGCGGTACGCTGGAACGGGACTACAAACAGCAGTCTTGGATGTGCTAGATAATGTTGGTTCTTTCGATACTGCAAGTCAAAGTGTACTTATTCAAGATACTCGCACCTCACAGTAAAAAAGCACCTATAAGAAACAAAAACCTCCGCCACGTGCGGAGGTTTTTTGCGGAAGGGGAGGGATTTGAACC
This sequence comes from uncultured Candidatus Saccharibacteria bacterium, assembly GCA_964462155.1. Lineage (GTDB taxonomy): Bacteria > Patescibacteriota > Minisyncoccia > Phycocordibacterales > UBA12088 > UBA12088. The sequence continues at coordinate 2,570 of CAYWWH010000029.1, forward strand.
CTCGAAGGGCGTAAACCCTTACTCGATTTCGAGTCGAGCGCCTTCAACCTCTCAGCCACCCTTCCTTCAAAAACAACACTAATCCTACCATACCATTCTGATTTACTCCTATCGGGAAGACGTGGTTTTATTTGTATGTTTTACACATGTTGACGAATTACTATATTATGGTATTTTATCTACAGGATGTTCTTGATTGGGGTGATCAAGGACAAAAAACGGGGGTGTAAAAAATGGAAAATCTTGCAACAGAAAAGAGTGATGTTGTAGCACAACCTACTGTAGATATGGAGCTCGTTCGGGTGGCACTCTTATCTTACATTAACGAAACAAAACAGTTGTTTGTGAAAAATAAGGAAGTAGTGAAGGGAGGGGTGTACGATGTAAAGTACCCTGACCCTCACGATGCAGCTCAGGTGGCAACAAACTTTGTTACCGCCGATCAGATTTCTTCTGTTTTGAAAGAAAATGTTCGGAGTGCTGAAAAAGTGCTTCGAATGATTGAAGACGGTTGGGATGGAAAGTGCGAAATATGCGAGACTGAGGATGTTCCTTTCCTTCGGATCGCAAGGTACTTTTCACCGATTTGCGTGACGTGCCAACAATCTCTTGAACGTTCACGTAAGTAAACCAAACCTCTCACCCCATAACGGCCAGTTTTCGACTGGCCGTTGTTGTTTCTACCCTTCCCGCGATACACTATGTAGAACTTACAAAAACGAGTGCAGTTCAAGGCGCCCAAACAAAATGGAACGAGTTGTATAAACAATACTACGAGAGACATTTTGTGCAGGGCAACAAAGAAATGTGCCGTTTCTGTAAGTTCAACTTATGCTTTATACGAAAAAAGGAGACACAGGAACAACCATACTCTATGGCACAGCCACTCGCTTTTCAAAAGCGAGTGATGTTATCGAGGTTTTAGGTTCGCTCGATGAACTAAATTCATACCTCGGTATTTGCCGTGTCTCTCTTATGAATACTCCAATCATTCACTCGGTTTCAAAAAAAGATCGTATTCCACTTAGAGACCTACTTCACGGTATACAGGAAGCTCTTTTCATTATTCAAGCAAATATAGCGGGAGCAAAAAAAACACTTTCTTCACAAAAAATAAGAAAACTAGAAAAAGTTACAAACGTTATAGAAACAATCATCTCCCCTATTCACTCATTCACCATACCAAACGGTTCTCTCCTCTCTGTTCATTTTGACTTTGCGAGAACTCTCTCAAGGAGGGCCGAGCGGACTATAGTCGCTTTACATGAACAAGAAGGAAAGAAGGTGCATAAAAATATTCTTGCATACATGAACAGACTCTCATCAGTTCTTTTTGCCTGCGCGAGATACAGTAATCATGTTGAGCAGGTCAGAGAAGAAGCTCCATCTTACACGTAGTATGCAGTACTCTGAAAATAGAAGCATACTGTACATTCTTACCCCGATTCTCATTGCACTGGGTGGCGTCATTGGTTTCTTTACAGGAACAAAACTTTCAACTGAAACAATAGTGTATGACTATCAAGTAGCTCTTGAAACGCCGGAAGGAAAGACAAGTGATCTTGAGTACGGCATTTGGCCTGAGCTCTCAAATATTGACTTCTTCACAAAAGTTCGTGATGAGTTCTTGAAAGAGAAAGCAAGTTTCATTGAGGCGAACTTAACCATGATGAAACTGAGTGTCTATAAAGAAGGAGTACTTGCTTTTACTGTCCCCATAAAAAGTAAGGGAAAGGAGGGGTCGTGGTGGGAGACTCCTTCTGGACTCTATCGGGCAGAAGGGAAAGAAGAGACACACTTCTCGTCATTTGGTCATGTGTACATGCCGTGGAGTATACCGTTTCAGGGAAACTTCTTCATCCACGGTTGGCCATACTACCCTGACGGCACGCCGGTTAAAGAAGGGTACTCAGGAGGGTGTATTCGCCTTGAAGATATATATGCACAGCAAGTCTATGAAGCGATACAAGTTGGCACACCAATCTTGGTCTTTGAAGAAGAGACAAAAGAGGTTGATTTCTCGTATGACCTTAAAGCCCCAGATGTTGAAGCAAATACGTACCTTGTAGCAGATCTCGAGAATAATTTCGTGCTCGTCTCGGGAAACTTAGAGAAGAAGAGCGAGACTACGGTACTTTCGAAAATGATGAGCGCGGTTGTTGCAAGTGAGTATAAAAACATCGAGGAAGAAGTACCGTACACCCCTTTTACAATGAGTAGTACTGAGGAACGTTCTCGTTTTGCTTCTGGAACACCCTTTACACTTTACGACATTTTTTATCCACTTCTCCTTGAAGATTCAAATGATGCAGTGAAAGTGCTTTCAGAGTATTTTGGAAAAAATCGTTTCATGTCACTCGTCGAGTACAAAGCAAAAGCACTTGGTATGAAAGAAACGAGTTTTTCTCACGATGCAAAAAGTATTCTAAAAGATACTACAACAGCAGGAGATATCTTCCTCTTCTTAAAGTACCTCAACACAAATAGACCGTTCATACTTTCGATGAGTGCAAACAAGGTGAGTACACTGACGTACGGCTCTCCATTTTTTTCTGACATAGACCCCATACACCCACTTATAAACCTCCCAACTTTCGTGGGAGGTGGAGCGACTCGAAGTGAACAAGAAAGTGAGAATATGATTAAAGAAAACACGCAGGCTACAGTTGCTCTAGCTTTTTCTAATCAAGAAAACATAACAGAAAAAGCAACAGAAGATATTGTCACCATTTTGGAGCTACCGTTTAATGGTGTAGAAAGAAAAATTGGCTTTATTGTTCTTGATTCAAGTAATCCAGAGGGAGATACTCGAGCGCTTCTACATTTCGTAGAGGAGATGTACGAAGAGTAGATTCTTTTTTACCGAGAAGAGTTGTTTGAAGAAGTTGCGGTTGTAGAGCCGATTTCTTGTGTAGAGCTTGCGGTTGAGGTGCTTACGGGTGTTGGTTCAGGTTTAGGGAGGGAACCGACAGGGCGCACACCGGCGCCAGGGACAGCGTTTGGTGCTATTTGTGAACTCGATTTCTCTATCTCTTCTATGCGCTGTAGCTCTTCGGCTGTTGGCAGATTGGTTGGTCCTGTATCTTGCAAGCGAGGTTTAATGACGTACCAGTAGAAAGCTCCAAGGATGCCTATAAAGATGAGTGTGTAAAGTATTTTTTTCATACCGTAAGTATAGCGCATTTTTTGTATTTTCGTCCACGCTTCACATTTCCACGGGCAGTACTTCATGAAGTGGAGTTTTGCGTAGACTGCAGTTATACTTATGTAATGAATGAACGATTCTCAGGTATACCTATTGATTCTGGAGACAAACCAAATAGAGATGAAGAGAAGAAGATTACGAGGAGAGACTTCCTCAAGGGGATAGTTGCCACTGCCCTTGTGGGAGGGGTTACAGGACAGTTTATTGACGTGGAAAAAGACAATCCTCAAAATACCCAAAACTCTGCAACTCTGAAAGAAGAGGGGGTGGAGAAAATCACCAAAAACCCTTCTGAGGAGAAAGTAGAAGCTCCAAAAAAAAGTGAAGAAAAGATACCGACCGTTTTGACCCCGCTTGAGCAACTGGTTGCGTACGGAGAGGTGCGAGACTTAGGGGGAGGATTGAAAGTTATTCATGATGAGCATTACCACAAGCTTGCAGAGACAGAAGACGGAAAGAAAGATATGCAAACCGCGATAGAGAATCTTTCTCGGTATGACATGAAAGCACTCGTTGCCCCATTTAAGAAACTCGGTCTCCCTGAGGAGCTTGCGTACATGGTTGCGATACAAGAAAACCGAGGAAGGATTACAAGGTCAAAAGCAGGAGCACGTGGTATGACGGGCATACTTCCACAAACAGCGCTTGGATTAGGGTACTTACCTAAGAAGGCGGACAACCCGTATACGGCAAGCGAGATAACGGCAAAGTACTTTGCTACGGAAAGAGAAGAACGTTTTGGAGATGATATAGACATGCTCCTTCATGCCTACAGTGCAGGGGGGTACCTCTATGGTTTTACGGAGAAAGTGCCACGTAGCGAAAGAACTCCGGAAAACTTCTACCTATACATGGCAAACTATATAAATAAAAAGTTTGAAGAGGTACGAGCGAAAGGGTATCGATACCAACACACTGTAGAAGATGAAAAAAATCTTGGTGAGGTGAGTCGTCGGTTCGATGTTCCTATAGAGAGTATTCTCAAAGCAAACAACCTCACAAAGAAAAGTATTCTTAAAAAGGGGAAGGTGCTCGTCATTCCTTTCGAGACAAAGGAGAAGGCGATACAGACAGTGTTTAGAAAACCGATGGAAGCATTGCGTTATGCTCCCGAAGTACGGGCGAAGTATAAAGCGTTAAAAAGTTTGGGACTTCTCACGAAACTTGACCCAGTGTTTAAGACTCGAAAAAGCGCTCTAGGATAAGAGTTTTTCAGGTATGTACAAATACTTAAAACTGTGCTATACTATATATTAGTACACACAGTTCCTGAAGGTACCCGGTACCTTCATTTTTTTCACCAAAAACCTCATTTCAAGGAGGAAGAGAGATGAAAAGGCAGTTTCCGCATTTTACTGTAGACCAGCTTATCAGGGTTGTGGAAGTAGGAGGAGTTCGCGGTGGGTGTTGTGGGCATGACAGTATTCCTTCCGGCGCAACTCTCGGAGACCTCGGCATCATTTTCCTTACTGGAGATGACGCCAATGAGCGAGCTCGAGTCGAGATGTACTTTAGGGGACTCCTTGGCTCAACTGATGACAGGTATCTACTTTTCCCAATATTATGTTTCCTTATGCATTGCGATGCAATGCTGACTGAAGAAACCCGGATTGCGTTGGGTGAGTATATTGCAAACCCAGCGAATGAAAGTCTGGTCACAAGGGTGCGACAGTGTCTCGAAAGAGACTAAGTATCCTTCAATGTTTAAAAAAGCCCGAGGTTTTTACCTCGGGCTTTTCTATGGGAATAACCACACTAAATTTGGTGGAACTTCATTGTGGTGAGGTCAGTCACGCCTACTAAAGACTCCATGCTGAGTGCCTTCATTGTTTCTTGAAGTGCACTCTCAGCTACTTTGAAAAAGAAATCAGCTTTCATCATTGCGAGCCCTTTCTCATCCAAGTCACGGTAGGGAGCAGAGATGATGAGAAGTGCACCGCCTTTTTTCAGGTCAGGATTACTCTCGAAGTTTTTACTCACAATAGAGCCGGCTATCGTTATCGCATCGCGCCACGTATGGTCGTAGTACTCGTACGGTCCGATGATGAGAGCGCGGTTAGGGAGGTGGAGCCAGTCAAACCCACGTCCAACACAGATGATATTTTCCCCGTGTACGAGCTCTGAAGAAGGGCGCCCTCCTGCGAGTTTAATAGAGCGAACGTGCGTACGGTTTCCAAGGGCGAGCGGGAGCAAATCATCAAGCATTTGTTTTGAAATGTTGGGGTATATCCGCGTGAGTGCTGAGAGTATCTCCATGTCAGTAGCTTCACAGTTTTCAGCTATTGAAAACGTGTCACCATGTTCGTTTGTGAAAACGAGTGAATCTTCATCAGTCTCGATACCGAGGACTATACCGGCAATTGCAGGATTATTTTCTCCAAAAACAGCATCAAACTCCTTTTTGTGCGCGATGGCGCCACTCCGTGCAGCTTCGGTGTCGTTATTATGTCCCGCGCATCCTCTGTGTGTGTCACCCTTTGAGTAGTGGTACGTAGAGAGGGCTAGTGTAGAGCGTCCCTCTCGTATTGCTTCCTCCTTTGCATCGAGAACAAGGCGTCCTAGGTAGGGATCTCCAAGTACAAACTTTCCTCCGATGTGTCGGAAGGGTTGCAGTATACCCATTGGTATTTTTGTAATGAGGGGGAGGTTGATACGTCCATCCATGCACTTAAATACGAGTATCTTAGTAGGGTGCTTACTTGAGTAGAGTGTCCGCGCATCGCGCGCAGCAGGCGTACAGAACTCTCCGCTACGCTTTGAATTAAGGGTAATTATTTCTTGTTTTAACATATGCTAAATGAGTTCGGTCATACTTTAAGAAATGACCGCCTAAGAGCTTAGCAGGTAGTAGTGCTTAGAGCAAAGTTATTCAGGGATGTTTTTCTGCTTTTGTGAACGACGGATGAGCCCGACAGTAATGACTATAAGGATTATGAAAATAAGGAGTGAAATCCAAACAAATGGAGAAGTGTCGTAGCTGTTTTGATGTGCAGAATCGCCCTCCGTGTTTTGTGTATTTGGTGTTTGTGCTTGTGAAGTCTCTTCTATGAGCGTTGTATCAGCACTCTCTGCGTCAAATATTGTCTTTTCACTGAGACCTGTTGCAGTGGCGCGTACTGACTCCCCGCTTTGCACCATTACTTCGGTGTTATCAACTTTTGAACGGAAAGCGATACTGCCTTCGGTGACTTCTAATACAGTCTCTTCAGGAGTTGCGGTAAGGATAAAGCGAGTTCCTTTGATACCTGCGACAGCTTGAGACGTCTCAACTTCCATCGTGCCGTCTTGTACGAGCTTCTTTACGTTTGCTTTTATGGTTCCCATGACGAGTCCTATTTTGCTGTCTTTCTTAGGAGGAGTGGTGATGATGATTTCCGAACTTTCCTTGAGGAGAAATGTTGAGAGGTCGGCAAAACCGATAATTGCCTGACTCTCTTCTCCTGTTTTTACATGGTCAAGGAGGTAGGGAATGGTATCGAGTTTTGCAAAATGCCACTCGGTGTCATTGTCGTGTCGTGTTTCAACCTCGCCTGAGAGTGAGCTGAAGCGAGCTCCGACGTCTTCAAGAGTAGACTCGTCAAACTTCCAGTCTGAGAATTCTCCGTTAAGTGCTAGCTCTTGAAAACCTATCATAGAGAGACCTCGTTCCACATCCTCTTGTTTTTCTGGTTGTGTAATCTTTTCAAATACGACGAAAGCGCCAGAGCCACTCACCCTACCTTCAATTGTCGCTCCGTTTCCGCATGTGCCTTTAAACGTTCCTTTTGGACCTCCCGTAAAGCGTAAACCACACGTGATTGGTTCGATGTCGGGGTCACTTTCCGCCGGTTCCATTTGGTAGGATTGCATTTTCTGTTCGCCAATTTCAGTCGTGCCCGTAATGATTTGCCCGGGGTTACCGATGTTATAGGAGATAGAGAGTGTTGCTCGACCAAAATCTTTTTTCCAAAAAAGGTATCCTGAGGTGCCACCGAGTGCGCCGACATTCCAAAAGTGAAGAGAGTATGAAATCGATTCAACCTGGACTCCGGTTCGTGCCCCAACTTTGTACTCATAGCTATCAAGTAGCTTTCCTTTGTAGTACCCGAGTACCAAGTTTTCTGTGGGATAAATAGTTCCGCTTAGTTCAATTTCTTTTGAAGATACACCAAAAGGAATTTCTTGTGCATAGACGAGTGGTGTATTGATAAAAATAAAACTCGCAAGCAAAAGAGAAAGTGTGTTTTTCATTGAGATAGTATACCTGTTAGGGTGGTGTGGGGGAATGAGAATAAAAACATCGCCCCAAAAGGGTGTGTTTTTCTAATGCGG
>CAYWWH010000030.1:0-1506 GCA_964462155.1 uncultured Candidatus Saccharibacteria bacterium
AATAAATGGGTCTGACCCCTTTTTTATTTCTACTGAATGTCTAGAAGGATATCATAAATCACTCTTGCTAATTTATCAGAATCGTGACGAATGAGGGTGCGTCGCAACATGTCATGTTTCTTGAGGGTTGGGATAGTGTCTGAAGTGAGGTCGGCTCCCATGTAGTACGGAAGCCCTTTCTTGCTCACACCACTCTTCTTTGGACACGCAACAGGTGTCCCCTCTTCTTTGTACCGCGCAAGGAGGCGTTTTTCAACCTTTCCTGTGTTGTACAAAACGACGTCGATACACCTCTTACCGGCATGTTTTTCTACCTCTTCAACGTAGCGAGCACAATCAAAACCGTCTGTATGTCCTTTCTTGTTCATGAGGTTTGTCACAAACACGGTGTGGGCGTGAGCACTAACGAGCGCCTCTATCATCCCTGGGACTATAAGGTTAGGGAGAATAGATGCATACAAATTTCCCGGACCTATCACGATAAGGTCAGCTTGGCGTAGTGCTCGAGCCACTTTTGGGTTAAGGCGAGCGTTTGGTGTAAGCTCCATGCGAGCGATACCGATTCTATGTACGTCTTTACTCTCACTCACCGCATGTTCTCCATGTAAAACAGTGCCGTCTGTAAGTGTCACGACAAGCTTTGTCGTGTCGAGTGTAACAGGCAATACTTCACCTCGAATCTTTAAGACATCTCCCGCTCCCTCGACAGCTCTCTCTATAGACCCAGAGACTTGCTCTAAGGCACTGATGAAGAGATTTCCGAAGTTGTGTCCCTTGAGAGATCCTTGTGAAAAACGGTGAGTGAAAAGCTCGCGCACTAATTCATCCGCTTCTGAAAGCGCAACAAGACACTGACGTAAATCTCCTGGAGGAAGTACGCCGAGCTCATCACGAAGCACACCTGTTGACCCGCCGTCGTCCGACATGGCAACAACTGCAGTGACATTTAACTTATACTTTTTTAATCCGGAAAGGAGGGCAAAGTGTCCTGTGCCTCCACCTATCGTAACAACGTTTAGTCGCTTAAGGTGCTCACGAAGTGCTGTTTTTTTAGAGACTGTCATACTCCTACTTTTTGCACTGCTCGATACTTTTTTTATACTCCTCTAGGTATGCTTCGTACGTAGGTGCTATCGCCGTTTGTACAACCTCCTTCCCTCGTCGCACTAACCTTTCTTTAAGCTCTGTATCTTTATGTAAGTGAACAAGGGCTTCACCGAGGCACCGACTGTCACCAACAGGACATGCAAGCACTGAGTCATTATTGAGATACACTGAACCCACAGGACCAGTCTCTGTCGTTACAACAGGGACCCCTGCCGCAAGTGCTTCCCCGAGCATGCGCTGGTACCCTTCATGAGTCGAAGTCATGATAAATATATCGGCAGTCTTGTAGTACGAGACCATATCCTTCTGCCACGGTTCGAACATAACACTGTCTTTGATCGAAAGTTCTTGCGCCATTTCCTTGAGTGAATCTTTAAGCGGACCTTCTCCTACTATAAC
>CAYWWH010000030.1:1606-6581 GCA_964462155.1 uncultured Candidatus Saccharibacteria bacterium
TCTGAGACCACTCGGATACAGTGTGCTCGAGGAAGAAAATACTTCGCCATACGTGAGCGCACACTATTTAAAAAGCACTCTGCTTTAAAGTAGGGACTAAACGCATCAATATGCATCTGTATTTGAAACACTGCTTTGTGGAAACGTGCTAAGGGGTACGCTACGCATGAACACTCGAACGGATCTTGCGCACTCACAAAATCAATAGAGGATAGTGTCTTCCCTATTCGTATAGCATCAAATATATACCCTATTTTTGAATGTGAGTTTGTTGGATGGAGAGTTATGTTTTTAGCTATCTTTTTTTCCTCCAGTCCTGCGCTTTTCTTTGAAAAAACAATGATGTGAATTTCTTCTCCCAAATTAGTGTAGCTCAAGACTCGTCTATACGCTTCTGTTCCCTCTACAAAGAGTTGTTTGTCTGAGCCGATGAATAGTAGTCGCATAATGCTTTAGTATACCTCTCTGTAACTAGCTACGCTCATGCAAAGTTTCAAGTATACAGAGAAACTCTTCCGCAATTTCCTCATACGTGTGAGAAAACGAAAAAGACACTGTTTTCTCCTTCGCTTTTGTATACTCATTCTCATTCATTAAACGAAGCATGTTCAGAGCTATATCGTTTGGATTCTTTGGATCAATCCACGTTACAAAGGTGTCGAGAATATCACTTGCTCCACAATCTTTTGTAAGGAGTACTGGGAGCCCCATGCTGAGCGCTTCAAGCGCCATGTTTGGCGAGAGTTCAGTAAGTGAGGGAATGATGAGTGCACGAGCGTGCTCCATGTGCGCATACAGTTCCTCTCGAGGAATGTTTTCAAACATTGCAAGCTCTATTTCAGTATTGCTTTTTTGCGCAAGTGTATACGCTTCTTTAAGTGTTGAACTGTTTTTAAATGCAGTAGGTCGCCATACAGAGAGAAATGTATTCCCTCCTGAATTTTTCTTTCCACTCTTTGTAAACGCATTTTGGATGACACTCGTTTTTTCTTTTTTGAGGGCGTACGGTTTTTCCCAAAGGTTCCTCTGCCACTCGGTATTAAATACTATGTGGTGTGCTAGTGAACATACTACATTCTTCTGTAACCACATAAGTATCCTTTCTTTTTTTGTGAGATCGTACTTCCGTGTATAAAACTCTGAAAGCAACGTTTTTTCATTGGTTCGTTCGATATACCGCTCCCACACAAAATCTCCCCCAACACGCACGACCATTTTCTTCCCCAGTATCCATCCTGCAATAACCGCAGGGAGTGCGACACTTACCGTATCGAGTATGATGAGCGCGTCGGCGTGGCGTGCTTTAAAAAGTATTTTGTAGAGAAATATAAGGTGTCGAATCCCGCTTGGGTACTTCCGCACGTCTCGAAAAGCAATGAGACTAACGGTATTCCCTTTTTTTTCAAGAGCATCTTTCAGTGCTACTGAGTAGTACGACGGTCCCCCTGGCTCAGGTGGTAACAGTGGTGTTACGATAAGTATAGACTTTTTATTAAAATTCATAGTTGTAGCATACAGGAAACATGTTTGGTTAGAAAATGGGTCATGAGTTCAGAGTTCCTAGTTCAAAGTTCTTAGTTCGAAGACATAGATTGCCTAGTACCAGAGCAAAGCTCGATACCCCAAGAACACAAGAACCTGATGCGTCAGGTACGGGGTAAACTTCCTTACATTCTATACTAAAACTCATGAGCAAGCTCTAGAGCTAACACTTTAGTAGTGATACACTATTTTAATGATTGAAGAAATAAGGCAATAGTTATGCATAAGAAATCGAAAAAAGAAATAGCGATATTTGAAGGCAAGAATATTCGACGACTTTGGGATGCAAATAAAGAACTATGGTATTTCTCGGTTGTTGATGTAATACGAGTCTTGACCGATAGTAGAGATGCAAGAAAATACTGGAACAAACTGGCACAACGACTTCGGGATGAAGGAAGTGAGGTGGTGACAAAATGTCACCAACTGAAAATGCAAGCTTCTGACGGAAAATTTTACGCAACCGATGTGGCAGATACAGAAGTTATGCTTCGTTTAGTACAATCTATCCCCTCAAAAAACGCTGAACCGTTTAAGCTCTGGCTTGCTCGTGTTGGGTACGAACGACTGGAGGAAACAGCTGACCCAGAACTTGCCATTAATCGCGCTTTAGAAACATACCTCAAAAAAGGATACAGCGAATCGTGGGTAAATCAACGTCTCAAGAGTATTGAAATACGAAAAGCACTCACTAATGAATGGGAAAAGCGTGGTGTACAAAAAGGACAGGAGTTTGCCATACTCACCGATGAAATCACAAAAGCATGGACGGGCATGAACACGAAACAATATAAAAATCTCAAAGGACTCAAGAAGGAAAACTTGCGCGATAACATGACCAACTTGGAGTTAGTACTCAACATGCTCGCAGAAACAGCAACTACAGAGATATCGGAAAAGCGCGAGCCGAAAAACTTTGATGAAAACAAGCGTGTAGCACATGATGGCGGAAAAATTGCCGGCAATGCCCGCAAGCAAATAGAGGAGCAGACAGGTAAGCGTGTGGTGACAAATAAAAACGCTAAAGATTTACTGAAGTCTCGTACAGAGACGAAGAAAATAAAGTGAGTTTGAAATTTGTAAACGTCATTGCGAACCTTTAGGTGAAGCAATCTATGGGTTAACGTTTTACTTCTGGATTGCCACGCCTGTGGGCTCCCTCCTGCGCTGAAGCTACGGCAGGGCGAGGCGCAATGACGGCGAGTCGTTGATGGTGGGGATTATAGTTTTGAGAAAACTTCAAGCTCCATACGAGAAGCGATAGTATCCCACTCAAAATCACCTCGAATCATGTTCCATGCGTTTTTTACCGTCGCATCAGTTTTCTCAGGAAACGTAAGTATTTCTTCTACGGCTCTCGCAATAGCTTGTGGGTCTTCCGTATCAACCGCCCACCCAGTCGGCTCTCTTTCAGGGTCACGTGTTGCATCAAAAATAATATCTTGAAGCCCTCCCTCCTGTGTCCCTATAACAGGAAGTCCTGTTGCCATAGCTTCAATGAATGAATTACCCATCCCTTCACTTCGTGAAGGACGTACAAAGATGCTACTTGCACTCAGATATTTTGGAATTTCTTCATGATCCATGTGACCCAAAAAGTGAACTCTCGAAGCAACTCCCTCCTTCTCGGCAAGAACTCGAAGAGCTTGCTCCTCAGGACCTGTTCCTACTATGAGAAAGTGCGTTGTATACTTCATAAAACGAAGAGAGCGAATAACGACGTCGATACCGTTCTTTTTTACAAGTCGCGAGGTTGTGATAAGTGTCACGTCACTACTCACAAGGCCAAGCTTTCTCCGGAGTGTCTCTATCTCCGCCATGCTGTACTCTCTTGAAAATCCTTCAATATGTACCCCATTTGGAATGGTGACGAGAGCTTCTTCACTAGCGCCAAGCGATACTGCCCAATCACGTAGGTACGATGAAATACATTGCACCCGAGACGCTCTTGTAAACGCCCTTGTAAAAAGTGGCCAAACAGGCTTTGCTATTCGTTCAATTCGTTTCAGGTCATCACCTTCTTGAAGACTGAGGATAAGAGGTATCTTGGAATGAGATAACGAAAAAAGTGCAAGTGGTACTGCTGTAGCGTGAGCCATCATACCCCACACAGCATCATACGAATGCTCTGCATGTAAAAGATGTGCTCGTTTAGCAGCAAAAAATTGGAAAAAATATTTATTAAGGTGGAGAGGAAAACGAACTAGATCTTGAGGGGTTGGATTACTCTTTGAAAAGCCAATGCGATGCACGAGAACATTCCCCACTTTCTCAATGAGAGGAAGTGTTTTATCAAAGCGAAGTGTCACCATATGGAACTCTATCTCTTCGGGGTCTATCCTGTCAGTTATCTCTTTTATCGCTACTTCGGCACCACCAACAAACTTTGGGTAGTATGCGAGGGAAAATATCAGTATTTTTTTCTTTGGTTTCATTTTTATGAGTATAACATTGTATGAAGCCAATATGGTTTTGGTAAGAGACTAAGACTGGGCAAGCGCCCTTGGAGCGGTCTCTTACCAAAACCATATTGGCGAAATTTTTATTTTCCTTGGATACTTTTTATATATTCAGGAAGTGTTCGTTTTGCTTCCCACTTAAGCTCACCTGTTGCTCGTCTGACGTCAAGCTTCCCATTCATTCTATTTCCCTTCTTCTCTGGTTGCATCTCTATCTTTCCTCCAAATATTTCTGCCACTTCAAGTATCGAGTAACTTTCAGGTGCTCCTAAACCATACTCATCGCCATGCCCCTGCTCACCAACTTTTATGAGACCATCTACGATATCATCAACGTGAGTAAAGTTTCTCCTCTGCGTCCCAGGAGATGTCACAAGAAGCGGTAACCCTTGTTCCATACGTTCTTTGAAAATGGCGATAAGTGTTCCAAACGCACCACTCCGCTCACGACCTCCGTAGACGTTATAGAAGTAGGTTATCGCATAGTCGATACCAAACCAATCGCCGTAGTTACGTACGAGCTCTGTGTTTGTTGCCTTTGTCCACGCATAGGGACTCTGATCTCTCCCCATACCACCATCTCCAAATTTCGTACTTGATCCTGCGTAGACTATCTTTGACCCATGCTTGCGTGCGAACTCGAGCACAGAAAACGTCCCTGGAACATTGAGGTCCCATACGAGTGCAACATCTTCAAAACTCTTTTCGACTCGCGCATACTCTCCAAGGTGGAAGATGAGGTCCGGCTTCTCGCTTACGTGAAGTGCAATATCTTTCGAATGCCCCTCCCGATACTCGGCGCCTTCGATATGATTTTCCTTTGATCCTGTAAAATAATTGTCGAGTGAAATAACCTTATTTTCTGTATCTTTTACAAGAGCTTCGATGAGATGACTACCTACAAAACCAGCTCCCCCTGTAACTACGATTGTTCGCATACATTCTATAACTTAGCTAATGCACAAAAGTATACA
>CAYWWH010000030.1:6681-10013 GCA_964462155.1 uncultured Candidatus Saccharibacteria bacterium
AACTCTTCGACGAGATACCCCTCAATAACTTCCCTACGCTCTTCTCTAACAACAAAAACTCCTACTATAGTTGTCATAATCGCAGATACAAGACCAAGAATCCACCATAGTAACGTAGGATTTTCTTCTTTTTGAGGAACGGTATTTTCACGTACATCTTGCTCTGACACTTCTTGTACTACAGAGTCACTTTGAGGAGCACTTTCTATACTAGGTTTTTCGACCTCGCTTTCACTCTCTCTCGTTGTCGCTGCACTTAGAACAGAGGGCTGTACGTATACTTGCTCACTCTTCGGTAGACTGCGTTCTTCTTTAGATGGCATGAGGACACCTTTCGGATGGTAGAGACGTACCTCCCCTTGAGGAAGAGTGAGTGCTTTACGAAGGAAACGAACACTCTTTTTTTGCGGAAGAAGAGTACCACGTGGAAACGTATAATGCTTCTCACCAGCGAGCAACACAAATCCTGATATATCAAGCACAGTATCGCTCGTATTCTCAATCTCTACGTACTCTTCGGTCACTTCTACTATACGGAGCATGGGTTCAACCACGGTTACCGTACTAGAATCGCTATCGAGTATCTCTTTGAGAAATCCTCCCCTCCTCCCAGTGACCGAAATAATGTACGTACCTGTGTACGTGTACGTGTGCTCGACCTCCCTCCCGGTACGTATAGTACCGTCACCAAAATTCCATTCGATATCACTCACGACTATTTCTTCACCATTCTCCTTAAAAGTTCGGATAGTATATACATGGGGCACTCCCTCATACACCGTCACACCATCTTCTAATTCTACGGTGAGAGCGGGTTTAAGATGTGTTCGTTCACTATGTGCACCAGCTACCGCCTTGAGCACATTCCCTCCAGAGGTTGATTTCTGTGTCGACGTCGATTCTGCAGTATCTCCACTACCAGAAGATACACTCACGACTCCCTCAGGTGTTCGTGGTGCTGTTATCCATCCGCTTCCACTCCTCTGAAGTGTTTCTTTTGTCTCATTGTTTCCACCTATGTTCCAATCGGGCACCCCATCTACTACATCAACACGTGTACCTGAGGCATCTCGCAACTCCAAAACTTCTCCAGTATTTCCAAGTGCTCCGGTATAGATAAGAAACGCGGTAACAGAAGGCACACACTCATCATCAGTCCTCTCAAGAAGGGCGTACGAATGAGTCCCCATTACTCCGCTTAAGGAGATACTCGGAGCTCCGTCAGTAGCAACAAGCGTCCACCCTGAAAGGTCTTGTGTATCGCCGTCGTTGTAAAGCTCTATCCACTCAGCATTAGCGTCATCTTCCGAACCCATCCATGCAACCTCTGTTATCGTTACCGACGCTTCTACGGTGCGTGGGAAGAAGAGAGTGCTAAGAAGGAGGGCGATAATCATAGTTTTACTTCTCTGGCTCGTCTACGTGGAGGAGATTTGTGAGCGTCTCTTTGGGTATCTCTTTCTTTTCTCTCTTTGTTTGTTTTTCCGCTTTTGTTTCTATCACTGCACTCTCACCTGCCTCAGACCGTCTCTCATTTACCATTGATTCTCTCTTTTCTTCTGGTTTTTTTTCTACAACTGGTGTTGGTTCTTTTTTAACAAGTGATGAAAGAAGTGAGCGCAATTCATTTCTTCCCTCTTCTGTAAGTCCTTTCCCATCATCTGTTCTCTGTTTTTGATTCGGAGCTGTAGGAGCTGGGGCACTTTTTACTGGGAGGGTTGGCGTTTTCTTCTCTATAGACACGCTTTGCTCCTCACGTGGTTTTGGTACTCGCGGAGGTTGTGCAACTTTTGAAAGGAGCGCTCGCAGGTCTTCTCTGCTTCCCTCTACACTTTTCTTAAACACCGGCCGTGGTGCAAATGGTTGACGAGGGGACCTCTCTTCTCTCACTTCCCTTGGCTCCATTTTGCTTCGAGGGGGTTGGTCTGATCCTATCTTCTTTACCTCTCTTTCTTTTACGTCATGCCTTTGATTTGGTGCCTTATCTTTTGACTCTTTTTCTGGATCTTCGTACACCTTGCTCACCCACTCTCGTATCCCTCGTTCAACTTCTTCTCGGGGGTGTGAGTACTGAGAACGAGAAAATGCTATTGCTCTTCCTGCGTTGTTTACCTCTGGCTCAGGGACAGGAGGGAGTGTGACGGCGCTAAAAGGAGAAGATGATACACCATCTATCATGAGCTTGAGGTAAATCTGACGAGCACCGAGGTTTACCAAATCTTCAACAGTAAAGACGGGAGCAAACTCTTTCTCCAACACTTCAGCATCGTATGCTCCAACACGGAAGGTTATCATGGTACCAACGTTTCCAAAGACTGCTGCACGTACCTCATCTTCCATTTGCTCTATGTACTGGTGGGCAACGGTAAGTGCAAGTTTGTACTTTCTTGCTTCTGAAAGAATGTCAGCAAAACTCTTGTTTGCAAAGTTTTGAAACTCATCCACAAAGAGGTAAAACGGAGGAAGATTACGCATATCAACTCCTCTCGTATCTGCGCGACTCATCGCTGCAAGATAAATCTTTGTAATGAGCATGGAGCCAAGAAGGTTTGCGTTTCCCTCTCCCACGCGCCCTTTTGAGAGATTGACGATAAAAATCTTTTTTTGATCCATGAGCTCACGGATGTTGAACGAACTTTCAGGTTGACCGATGACGTTACGCACGAGTGCATTTGAAGCAAACTGTCCAATCTTGTTTTGTATTGCAGGAGTAGCTTCTTGTGCATACCTATCGGTGTACTTACTATACTCATCAACCCAGAAAGACCGCACCGATGGATCGGTAATGTTTGCTATCACATTCTTTCGATACTCTTTATCGATGTACATGCGATTCACACTGAGAAGTGTTGCTCCCGGAAACTCAAGAAGAGCTCCAAGAGTGTTTTGAAGAATATAGGCCATACGCGCACTCCACGCATCTACCCAAATCTTCTCAAAGGTACTCATAAGCCCTGCGACGACGAGGTGACGCTTATCTGCATCTACCTTTTCAAGTACATTAAAGGAGATGGGGTACTCCATATCAAATGGCGCAAAGTACAACACATCTTTGATACGATGCTCAGGAACGTACTCAAGAAGTTTGTCTGCAGAACCTCCATGTGGGTCGATGAAACACATACCTTCATCACCCAAAATGTCTTGAGCTGCCATGTTTTCAAGGAGAGTTGATTTACCCATACCTGTCTTTCCAATAACGTAGGTGTGTCGGCTCCTGTCTTCCCGCTTTATACCAAAGGGAACTCGCTTGTTTCTGCTGTCAGTTAGCCCAAAGTACGTGACGGGATTGTCACTCTGTCTTTGAGCTTGCTCTTCGAGTAGGGCCTTTA
>CAYWWH010000031.1:0-1271 GCA_964462155.1 uncultured Candidatus Saccharibacteria bacterium
CGAATTGTTTGATTTGTCGGCGTACTTGGTGCGCTTGTTGTAAGTAAATTACTTATTTTTGTCAGGTAACTCGTCGCCTCTACAGGAAAAACATACGCTTTAAAAAAAAGCACACTGAAAAGTATGAATAAAAAAACACGTACTACTCTTTTATCTCCCATGTATACACTTATTCAAAATTAACTGCACACCGAAACCCTACTGCTTCTCCACTAAAGGAAGGTGGACTTGCAATATATGTTGCGTATATTCCTGCATTGTTTTGACTGTTATAGTACCCTCCTTTCATAACTCCCGAAACAATACTCGCATCAAGCCAAAACTTATCCTTATTAAACCGCTCATCCTCAGAATGCTTCGTCTCATACGGAATACCGAACAAATCAACACCACTAACATACCCAGTGGTAGGGAGTTTGTGTCCATCCCACACTCCTCTATCAACCGTCTCAGCAACCCACTCCCACACATTTCCAATCATATCATAAGCACCGATATCGGATATACAGCGCATTCCTGTTCCTGTTCTCGCAACACCTTCGTCACGATTCTTTGCAATGTTACACATTTCCTCATTCCATGACATAAATGTATCAGGTGTCCCTAGTGATGCTTTATACCACTCACTAGCTGTTGGAAGACGCTTGCCTGCTTTTGAACAAATTTGCTCTGCCTGCATTTGAGTTACGTATCGCCACGGTGCTCTTCCTTGCTTTGACTCAGGACTGCACGTCCCATCAGTTATGTTGAGCACTGTCTCACCCTCATTGGTTGGATTAGAGTATAAGCACTCTTCACTTGCTGAGACTTCGTACGAATCAATACAAAACGGTGTCAATGCTTCTTCAACGAGAACCATACCTAATGGACACTCTTTTTCGACATCTTTTTCAACACCGAACAAGAGCGCACCTAACATGGTTCGTGAAAAGTAACCGCTCATATCAATAGCGTTCACTGCAAGCGTCGAAAGGATGGTGGAGCTCACAACGACCGCTACGGTCTTTGTAAAGCTTTTGATCATGGGGCCGGAATAGCGTGTAATATTCCGTACTCCTATTGTACCCTGTTTATGAATAAGGCAACATAACATATCCACTTTTTTAGGACTTACGTAAATGGCACATTTCTTCGTTACACTGCACAAAATTTCTCTCGTAGTATTGTTCATACAACTCGTTCAATTTTGTTTGTGTGCCTCGAACTGTGCTCATTTGCGTAAGTCCTATAGTTGAAAGTTAGAAGTTTAAAGAGAGCAAAAGCTCGCGTAA
>CAYWWH010000031.1:1371-5735 GCA_964462155.1 uncultured Candidatus Saccharibacteria bacterium
GTTTATGCTGAATAAACAAGAATACCAACAAACAAGAGTGCCAAGAAAACAATAAGCCATGTCATTGTTTTTGTTAATCGTTTTGCAAAGGTAATATCTGCTCGCTCTGATTTTGAACTTGGTGAAGACTGCCCTGCCCTTCTAAGCGCTCTTTGAACATACGAACGTACACCAAGTATGAATGCAAGGAGAATTGCAATTATTCCTCCGATCACAAAACCTACTTCACGTACAGGGATTATCCAAAAGGTAATCTCTTTTGTTAGCGTATTTTTCTTTGTTTCTCCATACCCAATACTTGCAACAGCAGTATACCTTCCGAGAGCAAAACCTTCTTGATCCCACACCACCTCAAAAAAACGGTCTGTACGTGGAAGAATAGCACCACCATTTTCATTGAATTTAATTTGCCCCACTTCCTTACCAAACATATTAGAAATACTAATGATACCCATTGGGCGTTGGTGTATTGTTCCTGAATTTTCAATTCGAGCAGTAAACGTTACAGATGGTTTAGTAAAGAATGAATTGTTTGTTGAAAATTCTCGGAAAAGCATATCTTCATTAACTTCACCTTTAACACGAAGGTTGACAAGAGAAGCAACATGAAAACCAACCCCTGCCCCCGATTCATTTACCTTATCAGCTTCACGAGTAACAAAAAATGCACCGAAGTAACCTCCTGGGGATGCATTTCCTGGAACTTCGATACGGTACGGGATAGTGACTGATTCACCAACGTTTATAGTAACAGTGTCTTGGATTGGTTTTATCCAAGATGACACCTCGAGTGGGTCATCAGAATGTTCATCAGAAAAAGAAGGTGTTCCAGTATCATTCATACCTGTAACTGTCCTCGTTGAAATGAAGTATGTCTGAGTTCCTCCATTCTCATTAGTAACTGTTATCGCTCCTTCAAGAACTTGTCCCGCATCGACAACTTCATCTATCATGCTCGGTTGCACTTTGACCGCAAGTCCTTGAGCACTCACATACAAAGGAGAAAGTAGAGTTAGTGAGACCGCACAAAGAACTACAGAGAAAGTGTGCATTAGTTTAAAAGATGTTGGCATACAAATAATATTAATAATAATTTTTGAAAAATATACACCTCCGCACACTGTGCACGGAGGTGTATAGTATAACATTTGCTAACGCATGTGTAAGAGGGTCTAGAAGACAGGTGTTGCTATGTAGGTAAGCGTCGCTTGGTAGTCTTGAGCAGCTTCCTGGAGGTTGCTGATTTCAACTTTGTACGCAACTGTTGTTGAACCAACTCCCATTCCTCCCTGAGCATACGAGACAGCGGTGTTGTGATAGAAGACTTCGACAGGGTTGTTTATGAAGTTACCGACAAAGGCTGATTCTCCATTTCCCCAAAGACCTGCAGTTGTTGAACTTACCACATTATCGTCAGACGTAAGACCCCAGTGACCATACGTATCAGTATCTCCTAAGGTCTCTGCTGGACCTTCCCATACAGTACTTGAAGCGACTGCATTTCCATTTACAAACTCATCAATCGTTGCTCCGTTTCCTGCTGTGAGTGTCTGGTCTGCGAAGACGGTAACACTGAATCCGTTAAGTGCATTAGTATCAACACGAAGTTCTTGAGCCATGAGCTTAGCTGCTCCTGGTGCAATTGTTCCAAATGGGACTGTTGTTGCTGTCGAGGTTCCCGTGGTAGGAGTCACATCATCATTTACGGAAATGTCTGCATTAACTCCATTGATTGAGAATGTAAAGATAGTATCGACTGTAGCAGTTACCGTTACATCATCAATTATCGCAATACGAGTATCTCCTGAATCTTCTATTGGGTTAGCACCATATCCCTGTAAACTTATAACGTACGAATTTGCTGTTGCTGGGTTATTAATCTCATTTGTATCACCAATCTGAAGTCCGATTAGACCTGCTGGAATAGTGTCACCAGTACAAACCGTACCTTCAATCCAATCGGTTCCTGCTGAAAGATCGATTTCAGCTGGCGCAGCAGTACATCCGTTTACTGCAGTGAATCCAGTACTTGAAGCAATAAGGTCAGTATCTGCTAAACCTGTGAAATCAAAAGCGTCTGTCGCTTCATCAAAATAAATTCTAAATGACTCATCACCATTCATTGCGTTTGTGGTGGTAAAGAAAATAGTGTGGGTTGCGTTTGCACCAAGGTCAGAATCGGTGATTGTATCACTGAATTCAATAACCGTGGCTGCGTTAGCTGTATTAATCCACGCAGGTAGACCTATAGTCCACGCTACGAGAGCGATAGTTGTTGCTATAGCGATAGCATGCAAGGGTGCGCGAAGCGCAAATGTTATATGACTGTTCATAGTAAATAATAACTACTAATGGGGGCTGATAAATTGTTTTGAATAAAACAACAAAACCAACTACGTTTCTGTAGAAAACGTATGCGTAATGGTGTTGAATGTAGAGTGTGGTAACACACCTTTTTCATTCATTACTTAGTATACCTTTTTATTTCGTCATTCTCCTACACATGCCCTGTGGATAAACACAAAAGCGCTTGCATTGCAAGCGCCTTCCCTCTCTTTTCATTCTATATTTATAACTCAACAGTACTACCATCAGGTCGAATTTCCGCAGCACTATAGTCTCGAGTGGTTGTCATCACATCTTCAAAATACATTGAAAGTACACACACAAGCATTCCTCCTATGAGCATGAAAATAAAGAATGCTCGATACTTTGCAATAAATGAAAATGGACTATCTACCTCCCCTTTCTTTCTCACGGAATGCCCATGTGACGACACCTTCTTTCCACCTGCTTTTCGAAGGTCAACCATACCTGCCTGTATGGGTCGCACCAGTGTTCCCACTTTTAACTTTGGCTCTAGAGCGGGTGTGTGTCTTTTTTGAAGTGAATGCGATTCATCTTTTGATTTATGGTGAATACGAGCAGTTTCAATAGCAAGCGCTCTTCGAATGTATGCACGGAGTGCCCATCCGATAAAAAGAATACTTCCTCCAAGTCCTATGATGATTTCTAAAAGAGGTATGATGGGCAGTACATAAAAGTACGTAGAGGCAAGCGCTGTTTGCTTCATATCTTTTCCATACCCAATCGTTGCCTCTGCCTTATAGCGTCCTATATCCCAAATACCTATGTCCGAAGTCCATGAAAAAGTGAATTTGCGTACACTTTCTGGAAGCACATTGCCATAATCCTTGTGGTGATTTATCGGAATATTTCCTCGCTCTTTACCAAACATGTTATAAATAATAATGCTACCCTGCGGGATAAGGTGCACGTTTCCTTGATTCTCAAAGCGAAGAGAGAAATGTGCCTCCGCTTTTTCATAGAGTGTTTTTTCGGTCACAAAGTCTCGTATACGACCTTTTTCAATAACATCTCCCGAGACGGTAAGGAAAACAAGAGCAGCGATGGAACTCGTCACGCTTACCGTACTTCCTTCCGCTTCACCATCGGGCGCATGATTCCCGATAAGCACCGCAGCATAGTGTCCTCCCGGAGAAGCGTCTTGTGGAACACTGATCGTAATAGGGAGAGAGTACGTTTGCTCACGAGCAACATCTATAGCTCCCTCAGGGACTGTTATCCAACCAGCGAGGGTTGATGAATCAATCTCTCCTGCATCAGTAGAAGGTGGTGCAATAAAAACAGGTGAACCACTTTCACCTGAAGGTTTAAAGAGGACCGGGTCAGCATAGAGTGTCATGTTGTACGGATTGTCATTAACTACCGCAATAACAGATGTCCAGGTCTCTCCCGGTTGTAGATTAAGCTGAAAGAGTGGAGGGGCTATTGTAATACTCATGCCATTTTGGGCATGAGTTAATTGAGGAAACAGGGAAAAGACACTCACGCATAGTATCGCAAAAAATGAATGTATGTTTTTTCTTTTAATTGCGTGATCTAAGTTGTACAACATTACCATGTGTTTGAACTCCTCCCTTTTCTCGCCTTTCAAGAGAAATAGTTGCTCCATGACGAGCTACAGGAGTTGCTACCGTAGGTTGAGCTCCCTGTATCCTGAGATGTGTTCCGTGACGAATCGGCTCTGCATGCACAATCGAACTTCTCCTTGTGTCACGAATAGGGAAAGAAGATTGACGCACTCTCTCTTCCGGTACTTCGTTTTGAAAATTTTCTTCTCTATACGGCCTTCTTGCATGCACTGGACGAGCCATAGCTCGCATGTGAACAATGTACGTACCGACAACAGCGAGAACAACAACTCCCATGAGTGATGCAAAAATCTCCTTCCACGGAAAGACCCAGAAGTATACCGTATCTTGAACGCTCGCTAGCTGATTCTCTCCGTACTCAAGATCTAAGAATGCCTTGTACTTTCCAAAGCGCCCCGCAGCACTCCA
>CAYWWH010000031.1:5835-9905 GCA_964462155.1 uncultured Candidatus Saccharibacteria bacterium
GAAAGTTCGATAACTCCTCGAGTTATTTCAACCCAATTTGCAAGCGACGTCGAAAGGTCAGACACTGCTGGACTTTCAAACTCTTGCTCACCCTGAGTGGGGTCAATGTTTTTAACGGTAATGTAGACATCTTGGCGTTGCTGTGTGTTATTTGTGATGAGGAGCTCTTTCTTGATGATGTCTCGAGGTTTTGCCTTCTCATTTGAAACTACAGGGGTAATAGAGAAATCTCCTGTCACCACCTCACTTGGGACATCTTTCCCTTCCTCCTCACCGAGAGTTTGGAGGATTGTGGGGTCAGTGTTTTCTTGTTCTTCTACCACCTCTTCTTGAGTTTCCTCTTCTGCAAAGACGAACTCCGACGACACAAAAAACAGTACCAAAAACATACCAAAAGAAAGCACCAGAAAGGAGGCTACAATTTTTGCGCTTATTCGCATATATACATTGTACCGCACCTTATACCGTTTGGCTTTTAAAAGCTGTGTATAGTGGGATTCCTATTTGAATAATTGTTCAAGCAAAAAAGCACTAACTAACGGTATCGTGAGATTATCCGACCCTTTTACTGAAATAGTTTCTACAATAGTTACCAGGAACGCGCTGAGTATCGTTACCCAAAATGGGATTGAAAATAGAATACATAAAAATACAACTGTAAAAAAACACGCGAACGAACCTTCGAGTGATCGTTTTTCACCAAGTATATGGTAGATGTGTTTCCCCCATTTTTTTCCTACTAGAGCTGCCAAGGGGTCGGCAAAAGCTAGAATGAGTACTGAAAGTGTGTAGAGGTGAAGCGAATCTTCGAGAATGAGAAAAGCAGAGAGTATTCCAATCGGAAAGAAAAGTTCACCATACGACACTCGGACTACATGGTGAAAGTGTGTACGTACTTTAAGTACTCGCAAGATTAAAAACGTAAGGAAGAGTGCTCCAAGAGAAACAAAAAACAAACCTTGTGTAATGCACAAAGGTAGAAATGCAAAAAGGGTCGCGAGTGCTGTATGTACCCCCTTTCTCGCTAGTTCATTTTCTTTTTTATGAGGTTCCATCGATGAGCTCATCTCGAAATTGCACGTACGTCTTCTGTAGCTCTTCTATCTCTGCTTGCACTATTTCTTTACAGTTTGGAAGATTTTCATCAAGGTAGGTTAGAATAGCGTCCTGTTTTTCTGTATTTTGAGGATCTTCTGCACTTATCTCAAGCATCTCTGTAAGTTCGTCACGTTTTGTTCCCTGTAGTTCAAACATCGCTTTCTCTAATACTTTGTCGAACACAAGCTCTGATACCATTTCAAAAAACTCATCCTGAATATCTTCAGGCGCCTCATGGAGGTCAAAGAATGCAAGTGCTGTATCATTTTTAGCTATCATACGTGTGTTTCATTACCTATTACTGTTGCTTGTGTTAAGGGATGCAACGTTTCCACTTAAGCGCGCTTGCTTATAAAGCTCGAGATGTTGTTTGAGTTGGAGAATAAACTCATCACCCCGCATTGAATCAAACGGTTTTAAATTTATCCTTATTTCACCATCTTTCTTTCCCACACTATCTATTATCCGTACATCTCTGTCTTCTGGAATTATTCCTGTTTCTTTAGCTTCATCGTGTAGTAACATTTTTATTTCATTGATATAGGAACTTGCAACTTCTCTAAATTTTGGATCGGAAGTGAATAGACTTGAAGAAGTTCTATTTGACCACCCGTTTAGTTTATATTGAGCTAGTGTTGGTTCATCAATAGAATTTTGAATTGTGGAACTAATTTCAACAGGGCGCAACGTTGCATAATAATGAGTTCTTTCACTTACTGTTCCATCAGCTCCTGTAATTTGGACTTTCTGTGGTTCGAGTACAGGTTTAATTTTCTCGTAGTCTTTAAGTGGTGTAATCTCGAGGATTTGTGCTTGGGGAGGAACTTGCGCACCTGCTTCTTTTGATACTCCTTGCTGTTCAAGAACTTGTTTATTTGTAGCTTTGATTTCTTCAAATCTCTTATTTATTAAAGTTGAATTTCCTTTAGCACCCTCCGGCACTTCAGTAGGTGTACTGAGAGCGACATTCTGCCCTCCTACTGACACTCCTTCTCTTGGTCCAAAGGAAATTGGACCCTGTTTTATACCACTCTGACCTTGTGGTACACCTCGAAAGACACTCTGTGAAGTTTGTGCAACTGCCTCAGGTACTTTTGCTTGTGTGGTGTCAATAGAAGTAGGTTGCCTAGACACTATTGGTTGTGGGGTTTTTGAAAAAGCGCTTTGTTCTGGAGGAGTAACTACTGCTGGTTCTTGAACAGAAGTTTGTGGTCTAACACCTCCTTTTTCATCCAAATGTTCAGCGATATTCTTAACAAATTGCCCAACAGTAACATTCTCTCTTTTTGCCTGCTCTATGAGAGTATGAATTTCTGGAACTTTACGAGCAAGGTTCTTATCCATTTGTGTTACTATCGCTCTTGTCAAATTCTCCACCTCTCTCCCCATCGGAATTGGTTTTGAATCCCCTATTGCAAAAGTTATTGAACCATTATTGTCAAAAACGTCTTGCATTTTTGCATGGCTGATTGGTCCCCAGTAACTCAAAATTTTAGGCCTATATGCTTTTAAAGTCTCATCAAAAACCGCATCTGTCTTTAGCAATCTTTCAAGAGAACCTCGAGTGTTCATGCCTCCATAGTCTGCCTTCATGGATTCAAGTTCTCCTTTTGCTCTTTCGAGGTCGCCGACCATTCTTTCACTATTAAATTCTAGAATATTGCTTTTTGGTGAGGTAATTACCTGTCTATTCTGATCATCAACAGGAACAAATCTTCCATTTATATTTTTCACTTTTATTCCATTAACTTCAATAACTTCTCCAAGAGATCCTTTTTTTATTACAAGTTTATCCGTTTCTGGTATTCCATTTCGTGAAGCTATCTTACGTAATTCAGTATATTCAGCATCAAGTTTTGCATTGATTTCTTTACTTATTGAAACTCTTCCAGTATTTTTTGTTTGTGTACTTAGTTTTTCTTCCCCAAGACTCGAACCATTACTTACTTTTGTAGGTGTTTCAATTTTTGCATCATTCTGTAGTTGAAGTTTCTCTAAAACTCCATTCTTCTCACCAACCGGGATACCATTAACTTTTACTACGTTAAAGTTTTTATCCATTTCAACATTCAAACTTTCAGTATCAGGAATTCCAATACTTTTCGCAAAAGCAATAGCTTTCTGATTTCCGAGAAGAACTAGTGGATTTTCAGTAGGTGTTATTTGCGTTTTCACACTCTCTTGTTGTGGCGAAGCTTCCTCTATACCAAATTTTATTCGCGCTCTTTTTGCCCTCTCCTCATCAACCTGAGCTGAGTAGTCAATTTTCTCATTTACTACAGACTCTTTTACTACAGACTGTTCCTGAACAGGATACTTAACTTTTTCTTGTGTCGCCTGAATTTTCACTGGTTCTGCCTTTACTGTTTCTTGAGTTGGTTCTAGCGCACCAACTTGTTGAACAGGTTCTGCAACAGGTTGCGTAGATGTTTTTACATTCAACACTTTTTTGATTGCCTCCTCAACTTTCGAGGAATCAACAGTTACAGCATACGTCTCATTAGCACGCACCTTTGACCAATCTCCCCCACGAATCTTAAACTGCTCTGCAGTACCGCTTTGTTGCATCAACTCTTTACGCAAGACTCCAGCAATGAGACCGCGTTGTTCTTTTGTAAGATTTGGGTACTCTTTTTTAACCCACTCATTTCCCTCTAAGAACTGTTGAAGTTCACGCTCAACACTTGATCCAGGTTCATATATTCCCTTTATTTCAAGAGGAACTTTTGGTTTTATTCCACTTTCAACTAAATCCTTAATCTGCGGTCCTTGAATCTTCGCAATAGCATTATTGATAAAATCTCTCTCAACAGTGATGTCAAATCCTTCTCTAAGTACATCTTTCCAATCACCGCTTACATTTTCTAACATCTTTGAAAGTTCAGGATTACGTATCATCTCTTTCCCAAGCTCTTGCGCTAGGAGTGTTACCTCATTTTGTGTGAGAGTTGGGTACTCTCTCTGTATCCATG
>CAYWWH010000032.1:0-9448 GCA_964462155.1 uncultured Candidatus Saccharibacteria bacterium
GTTTCAGCACTTTAATAAGAACAGCCGACGGGGTTTTGCCCTGTCGGCTGTTTTTGCTACGCGACTTCTATGGTGCACGTAGCTTGACACATATCTCCTTTCCCAAGGAGGAAGGGAGACTTACGTCCAAAGAACGGTTGTATGGAAATGTACCGACTATCATCAGTCCATATACAGTACCCTACATACTCACCCCTAATACGCAATCGTACCGTGTATTTTGGAAGTGTGAGCTCTAGTACATGTTTCTTCTCAGATCTCACAAACAATGGTTGATCGAGCATCATTTGATGACTTGCTATTGAAAACCCGTTACACGTAATGAGCCATCTTTCATCGTCAGTGAAAAAGTACGGATGAAATGCGACAGAAAGTGGCATGCATGAGTTTGTCCTGTTCTTGCCCGAAGATAATTTCCCACTACGCCTTCGTACTTCAATTGTATGAGAAAAAACTTCTTTTAGAATACTGCCGTGAATAAACACATTGTGTTGCCACGGTTTTAAGAAACGAAAACACTGAACTATACCCCCTGTTCTTTTGTTATGGATAATTTTCTCGCAAGTTGAAGTTCTCACAAAGCCGTGTCGTGGAATGCTACTATCTTTGTATAAACCAGTTTTTGGTGCCTCGCCAAATATTGGACAGCAAACTGGAGCACCACCCCGTAAGATATGTCGATTGTTCTTAATAAGAGTTCTTTCTGGAAACAGGATTTCTTTTTTCTTTATTACAAGAGACTGAACTGAACCATTTTTCCCAAACTGAAAAGTGCCCATAGTAACCCCCTTCTAAATTTTACAGTGAACTGTCCCAAGGTATACGATACTGATGTGCTACAATAATGCAAGAGGTGGTACGTACAACTTTTCAAAAAAGGAGCTCGCATGGAACCTTTCGAAAAATCTTTACAAGAATTAGAAGAATGTATTCATCTTTTTAAAAAGCACATCTTCTCGTTTTACATTGAGGATGTAACGGCAGAAAGAGTGGTGCGATATGTATCACTACCCACTCCAGTTCTAAAAAGAGTAGTGGAGCTGTGCGAACATGTTGCGCGTTTTCGAAGTGACTTGAAAGGTGTACAAGTGTTTCGTAAGACACTGAAGAGAGAGCTTTTAGAGAGGGAAAATGCCCCTTTGAGTGAAAGTGGGTATAGAAATACGTTCTATACTGAACGTAAAAAGGAAAGGATGAAACTCGGAGGTTCCTTTTTAGCGGTAAACAGAAAGAGATTAGCAAGGCACACAAAAATCGTGTTTGAGGAATGGTCAGAGATACGTTCATTTTTGGATGGAGTACTTTCTGAAATTAAGAAGGCCTGACGAGTCTACAACTCGTCAGGCCTTTCGTGCATCTCACCCACCTTTTAGCTTACCGCCGTAGGCGAGGCGGGGAAGGCAACAATCCACGTTTCTATCCCCTAGGTCTCCAAGAAATTTTTCGTACTGTTCCTCGGACATGAGGATAGTGGGTCGTTTTTTGAGGGTAGGGAAAAGGATTATAAGTTCTTTTCCTTTCCTTGTTTCCCCGAACACAAACTTGAACGGGAGCGGTGTCTTTTCTCGAAAGACCTCGAAACCGTCGTAACTTCTCACGTGTTTGTCGTCAAGGAGACTCCCTCGTTCCAATGTACTGCTTGGGATGGATATCTCCTCGACCCCGTATCCGCTTGCGATACGTAAGGTGATATCAAGGGGTGTAACGATAGCTTCTATCTCCCCAATTTCCACCTTTGAAAAACCGTACTCATTGATGGAGGTAAAACCTTTGTAGGTACCGATGTAGTGTGTGAAATCGGCACCGTTACTGATTTTTCCGGAGGTCATAAGTAGGCCTATGACGACAGTAACACCAAGGATTATCCTTTTCATACATTCCCCCTATTGTGAGTGTGAGCGAAAATCTCTTCTATATATTTTATATAACTAAAATACATTTCTGTCAAATGACGTTTTGTAATATGTGAGTACTATTTGATTTAGATGATAGATTTCCTAACCATTAAAATTGAAAAAGGAGAAACTATGTACATTTCAACTAGGGATGAAAAATCTGAAAAAAAGAGTTTCATTGATGTGACTATGGAAGGACTTGCTCCTGATGGTGGTTTGTATGTCCCGGAATCATATATACCTTTTACTGATGTGGAGCTTGATACACTCTGTGGGATGCATTACTCCGAGCTTGCGCTTGTGATATTCAACAAGTTTGGTATCGGTATTGAAACGAGGTTCTTGGAACCGCTACTCAGGAAGGTATATAGCAGTGAGGTATTTTGTAACACATCTAAAGGAGATGATCCTGAAGATATTTTGCCGGTACGAGATATGGGACGTGGTATGTATCTCGTGCGTGTTTCAAACGGGCCCACTTTGGCGTTTAAGGACTTTGGCCTACAGTTCCTCGGAGCGCTCTATGAGCATATCCTCACATATCATGAGGTCTACTCTATGAAGGAGAAACCACTTCTCCTCCTTGGGGCAACTTCAGGAGACACGGGAACGGCTGCTATATATGCAGTTCTGAACAAAAAACGTGTACGTATTTGTATTCTATCTCCTCACTCGGGCATGAGCCCTTTTCAAGAAGGGCACATGCGCGGGGTGGTGAGTGAGAATGTCTGTAACCTTGGAGTCACGGGATCGTTTGATGATGCGCAGAAGGTTGTCAAAGATATATTTGCTGATCTTGATTTTAAGGAGCAATACAACCTTGGGGCTGTGAACTCCATTAACTGGGCACGCATTGCCTCTCAGGTTGTGTACTACGTCTATGCCTCACTTAAGGTTGTTGGGACGGATGGTGTAGTAGATGTTGCCGTCCCTTCGGGAAACTTTGGCAATGCCTACGCTTGCTACGTCGCACGTGCGCTTGGTGCCCCGATACGAAGGATAGTTATTGGGACTAACGAGAACGATGTCTTGCACGACTTCTTCTTGCTTGGTTTGTATGCTCCTCGTAGGGAAACGGATGTTACCTTGAGTCCTTCAATGGACATTACAGCGGCATCAAACATCGAACGTCTCTTGTTTCACCTTGTTGATGATTCTCCGAGTAAACTCTTGGAGCTTATGAGTGAACTTAAGAGAGAGGAGTGTATCGAGCTCTCTAATGCACTCTCCGATAAGCTTTGGGATATGGGTTTTGTTTCGTATCGTGTTGGTGGCAGTGATTGTTTGAAGACGATACGGAGTGTGTACTCAAAACGTGCTGTACTCATCGATCCCCATACCGCAGTGGGTTTTAGGTCTGGTGAATTTTACCAAGAAGATGGTGTTCCCATGCTCGTTGTGGAAACTGCTCAACCCTGTAAGTTCCAGGATACTATCGAGCGGGCAATCGCAAAGCGGGCACCATATCCGAGAGGGTTTGATGGCATTGAGGCGAAGCGACAGCATTTCTCAAGAATCCCCCCGGATGTTGAAGTTGTAAAAGAGTTCATTGTTTCTATGAGTCAGGGCTAAGTCCTTCTTTAAAAACCGCTTTCTTTCTACATACGAAAGAAAGCGGTTTTGTAGATATGTTGCAAATTTTAAATTTCAAAGAGTGGTATAGTATGTAGACTTACTAGTACTGTTTTTTATGGAACGTTTACTTCAAAACACTTTGCTTAAAAATGGTATAGCATTACTCCTTGTGTTAGGAGCAGTAATTCATTGGTTAATTATTTTTGGAGTAATGTATGAACTAGCTCCCCTTGTACTTACTCTCTACTTCCATAGTTTAGCTATTGTTGGGATAGTAGCAGGATATGGATTGTTTAAAAGTAAGAAGTATGGATACTACGTATCCCTTTATATTGCTGTAACGCAATTTTTTTCTCACGGGTATATGGCATATGTGCAATATTACTATCTTTATGATAGCGGGGTATCACTTATGGAACGAGGTGTTGAAATACTCTTCTCAATTTTTCTTTTTATCTATTGCTACTACCATCTTTTTTATCAAAGAAAGAATTACTTGGAGAAGTGAGTTTCTTTCCGATGAATCTATACACAAGATATATCCCAATCAAAAGAAGAATGGTACATGTTATTGCAAATTTTGCATCTTCAAAAATGTGGAGGGCAAGCGTGTACCCTTTTCCTGCACTATACCCAATACCCACAACAAGAGGGGTCCAAAAAAGGTTAATGAGTAAGACGTTCTTTATGAAAGTAGGATACGAAACTCCTTTTTTACTTAGATACACTATGGCAACAATGGTTAGTCCTGTTATAAATCGTGTAAAAAAAAGTAGTCGAAGCGGAGTGTTCATACGTGAAAGATGAGTAAGTTTTTCTACTTCTTGGTACGTTTTTTTTGAAGCAATAAAGTCAAAAAAAGGTTTTCGAGCAATGCTGAACCAAAAAAGTTCCCCGATGAGTGCCGAGGTATATGCAAGAACAAGTATCTCTGGAAGTGAAAAAATACTGTGTGTTGTTGAGAAAAATGCTACACCAAGTACAAACGGCTCTCCTAAAAAAAGGAGTAAGAGAAAAGTAAGAGAAAAGAAAAGATATGTATTTCCAGTTATAACAACCAAGTGTTCAAGAATTACTTCCATATTGATATTGCGGAGAGTGCCGTTGCAGTCTGGTTTTGTAGTTTTACTAATTCTGTATCAAAATGATGAATGACAAAGTACCCAATGAGTATGACTATGAGTATGTGAACTACGAAGTGTAGGACTGCTTGGAAGACATCCTTCTCTTCGATGTAGTAAAACATAATTCCTAAGTACACTTCGAGCGCAGAGAGAATGAGAGCAATAAAGAAACCGTAAAAAGAAAAAGAAAGGACCATGTTCCCAATTAAAAGAAGTGCTATTCCAATGCCTAGTAAGTTAATACTGTTGGCAACTCTCTGGTACTTAAACGCTGCTAAGACAGGGAAGCATGCTTTAAGCTTGTGCTCAACGAGACTTGGTTTGAGTAAAAGAAGTAGCCCAAAACCAAAATAGAACATTGCGACACCGTAGTATGCGATTGACAGTATGTAAGAAATTACCATGGTGTAGCTCTTTATGTAAGGGTATACTACCAAGTATGAATATAGTAAACAATAGTGACGCTGTTGTACAAGCTTTTCAGTATGCGAGTGGGCACATCCCTTTCTATAAAGATTTTTTACTTCAGCAAGGGGTAGATACTACACAAGTTACCAGTATCGAAACATTTAAAAACCTTGTTCCTTTTTTATCTAAGAAGGAGGTGTTTGAGAAAAACACTGTGCAAGATACTTGCCGAGATGGAGATGTCTCAGGCTTTGTTTCTGCTATCTTGAGTTCTGGTACTTCAGGTGCTTTTTCATACAGTCTCTTAGAATATGCAGATGTTGAGAAGCAAAGGAAGATGCTTGACATGTTACTTACCACGTTGTTTCAGGCAGAAACATACCCACCTACAATCATTAACGCTCTTCCAATGGGCGTGTCGTTTGTTTCGAAGTATCCTGTTCTCTCAACGAGCGTACGTTCAGACATGGTTCTTGAAGTTATTAAGCTTCTCAAAGATGTTTCTAAGCAAATAATTCTAATCTGTGATCCTCATTTTCTTAAAAAGGTACTCGATGAAGCAGGTGAACATTCTGTCGACCTAACTTCACTTCGTTTTTCTTGTGTAATCGGAGGATTGTGGTTTTCAGACAGTTTTGTAACGTATGTTGAATCAAAAATAAATGCGAAGGAAGGTACTGTACCATGGAGGAATAGTGTCTTTGGTACTATGGGTATTACCGAGGTTGGTTTAAATATATTTGGCAGTACGCAGGATTTACATGCGATTCGGCACAGTATTCAGAGTGATAAGGAAAAAGCAAAATCGTTGTTTAACCTATCAGAAGGAGGGGCGGTGCCTGAACTCTTGTATTGTATGTCACAAGATGTGTATGTTGAAGTTGTAAACTCGGACGCTACAGGTGTTGGAGATGTTGTCGTTACTCATCTTGATACTACGCGTAAGACCATGCTTGTACGATACATGACAGGGGATAAGGGAAAAATTATTTCAAGAGAAGAATTAGGTACTGTGACTGAAATACCTACACAACTTCCATTTGAAATTATTGCTATTTTTGAAAGAACGTTTGATAAGGTTAGTACCTTGTCACCTGCTGACGTTAAAGAGTACCTCTACCGAGATGTTGACTACGTTTCAAAACTCACTGGTCATTTTGAGATAGTGCAAGGTGAAGGGAAGGAGACAGTGCTGGTTCAGTGTAAAAAAGGAGTACCCGAAGTTGAGAAGCGAGAACTACGAGGTATAGAAATTATCCCTGTTCCGTACCGTGATTTTAGTCTTGATGTTGATCTAAATTACGAAAACAAATGGAGGCATTTCTCACAATAACGATTGGTCCCATAGTGGACTACGTACTTGCAACTCATCCCGGAGTGGTTATTGCTCAAGTTTTTTTCCTAGTCCTTATCTTTTATGCGTTGAAAGGACTCTTTTTACTTTCGATTCTTCGAGTTACCGGAAGACATAAAAAACCATACTCTCGGATGACGGGGAGTGATTCATGTATCTTACTTGCAGGTGATAGTACGGCTGTTGGGACAGGAGCTTCGAGTGAAAAGTATACGTTAGCAGGGTACCTTGCGCACGATTTTCCACACACTGACATACATACTGTTGGAGTAAATGGAGCGCTTACTCGAGAAGTTATTCCTCAACTTGATTCAGTGTCAGAAAAGAAATATAAACTTATCATAATTACAATTGGTGGAAATGATGTGTGGTCGTTTACTCGCCTCACAACGTTACGAGGGATTCTCACTAGGATACTTCAGAAGGCAAAGGGTATGAGTGATGGGAAAGTGGTCCTTATCTTTTTTGGCAATGAGGGTTCTGCGCCTTTTTTCCCTTTCTTTTTAAAACATGTACTCATGAAGAGGACGGAAGAGGTGCGCACTATTTTCGAAGAAATTTCACATATCGAACAAGTGCCGTTTATTGAGTTATTTTCGAATTCTCAAACTAATCCGTTCGTGTTTAATCCAAAACTGTACTTTGCTCCTGATATGCTACACCCAAATGATCTTGGGTACTGGGAGTGGTATAAAAATCTGTGGAGGTTAATGATGAGTAAAGGATATATTTACCATGAGGAAGTGGTAGGGAAGAGGGGTGGTGTTACGAAATAAATTGAGATCGAATTTCTTCCTGTAGTTGAGGAATGTTGTCCTGTTGAGTAATAACCCCTTTAAGCTCGAGGTGGGGAGAGTAAAAAATTTCAATTGGACCGATGATAGAATCAAACTCACTTCGTGGACTTACATAAACACCAGCCTCTTTAAATATACAATCTATAAGTTCACTGCAAAAAATCCCTTTCTGACTTTTAAATGGGTTAGGGAGAAGTGCATAATTTTGAAATAAGTATACTGAGGTGACATAAATGAAGCCGAGTGCGCTTGCGGTTTGGCACTTGAGTTCTGGAAAAGAGAACTCATCATGAGGTAGCCTAAACTCAGTCCTATAGTGAGCGCGCTTTTTCCATTTTTCAAGGTTTGTGGTAACGCGCTCTCTAATCGATGTATCTTGTATTCGAAGTATTAGAAATACTTCACCTAACTCCGGTTTGAGCGGAAGCATTCCAAGACCTTTGTGGGTATCGCCTGATCCTAAAAGTGTAATGGTGTCTGAAGTGTCGGTTGTACAGGCAATCATTGCGTGTGTTATTTGACTATTTGTTGCATACTTCACCAGTGTTGAAAGGGGTGATTTTTTTAGATATTTTTTTGTTTTATATGAAAAAACCAAATCACCTTCCGTGATGTCAGATGCTTCTAAGATGTGAGATGTAATATCCTCTTTACACAAGTCTTTGAAAAACGTTGTCGTTTTAAATATCTTTTCTGCTTGCTCTAGCCAGAGGAGGGCCAAGGTCACATTCTTTTTTGAAGGGGTATTTTTTCCTTTTTCTATACTTTGTATAAGTTTTTTAACTTTTCGCTTATGGACATTTATACTCGTTTTGATCCAGTGCCTATGAAAGCGGAGGGGGACATGGGAGAGGTGTTTCTCAATGTCACGCGTTGGAAAAGAAGAGAGGTAAGCTTTTAATTTTTCTGTAATGTGTGAGTCACTATTTGTCTGAAAAATAGTGATGAAGTTACTTTTAAGTGTGTTGAATACATTCAGCCCTTCTTCCATGGTAGATAATTACAATATTATTTATAGTATACAGCATAAAAATTTGGATGTACCTAAGTAATAAACATTGCTTTTTCTATAAAGTGTTGTGTGAATAAATTGGTTTCTTGATTAAATAAACCCCCCTCTTATATATTCGAAGAAGGGGGTTTGTGCTAAGAAGATAGGTTATCGTTTTTCAATGAAATCTGGGTTCCACCTGCCACGCATGGAGCTGTACCCTGGGGCGCAAGCTTCGTTGTACACATGGTCACCGTGTGTTTCCAAGAGGAGGTGAACAATATCGCATACACGATCTCGTCCCTCATCTGAACCAGTGACGAATCTCTTCGTATAGATTCTCGCAATGCAATGGTTGTTTGGCGATGGCTCAATACTTGGATCAGTAAAGAAATTAACGCTTGTCTCATCTAGTCTCGCGAGTCCCCAGCGTTCTTGGAAAGCTTTTTGAATAGCAATTCTGATTGCTCGCATCTTCTCAACTTCGTTTGTTGAAAATCCGGTAATATCGACGATTGGCATAGCGCACCCCCTACGGTTGAAAGAAAAAAAGTTTATGGTCCGCGTTTGAGGATACCATAAAATCTTCACTTGTGAAGGGTAGAAATTTATATAGTCAGTAGAGCATGTGTCTTGGTTTGCATATAGAAAATATGTAAGGTGCTTTCATACGATTGATTGCATGGTGATGGTGTTATTTTAATCTCTTATGATTGGAAAAAGTTGACTGGGAAAAAGGTGAATGTCCACTTTTATCAAAAAAACTCACCCCAGTACATCGCATGATGAGCTGGGGCGTTCGGACTCTACTCGAGCAACCTTTCGAGGATGATTTTCGGGAGATTTTTATTGCCTTCGTATCGAGAAATAAATCTTGATAACGTCATATCAACGTCAAACGGTATGCGATCAATTTCAATACCAGTGAACTCTTTTACCCGAAGAGCGTAGGCGAGTGCCTCAGGGAATGCGGTGTGATCGGCTTCAGTGTCTCTTTTTACACAATCCCCAAAACAGATACGGGCTTGTCTTCGTAATTCACTTTCAATTTCTTGAAGGACTTCATCTTCCGTAATGACTTCAGAGTCAAGGGCGAGGCGAAGAAGGTTTCGTGAAAATGCGTTCCATGTCAAGCCATCCCTTTTAAAGTAGATAGCCCGTATGTCAGCGTTTTGTATAGTTTTGAGAATGAGATCAGCGACGACTTCTTCAAGTTCTTTTTCCATGCAATCCTCCTTTTTGAACGGGGGTGAGTGAACAAGTTTTCTAATAAGTACATTACCGTACTTTCAGGGAATGTCTAT
>CAYWWH010000033.1:0-9031 GCA_964462155.1 uncultured Candidatus Saccharibacteria bacterium
CTCAGCCAACCCTCCTTTAGGACATACTCAAACAGCGCATTTCTTTGTCAAACTTCACAAAATATCTCTCACTGTACGTGTAGTACAGTTCGCTCAATTTTGTTCGTTTTCCTCGAACTGCATCTGTTTGAGTATGTCCTGTTCAATTTATGTACCATGTGACAATATAGATTGTATAGTATCACATCGTTTCGGTATGTGGTGAAAGTACCTTTCGTCCACCTATCGCCTGTTCGCAAAGCTCACAACGGCGATTCTGCTCACTTTGGTTCGCAGACCGGATAAAAAGCAAAGCAGTTTGCTTTTTATCCACTCAGCCAACCCTCTCATGTTTTTATATATACCTGTTTTGAGGTGTATTTACATTATTCCTACGGCATACTTTAAACTTGTAACTCAAAACTGACAACATCCTATCATACTCAGTGTGCGACTGCGACACATAGTATATTGCGAGCACCTGCTTTTTGTAGTGTACTCTTTGCACTTGTAAGTGTTGCTCCTGTCGTTACTACGTCGTCGAGAAGGAGGATATCTTTTCCTTGTATCTGTGAAAAGTCACGTACTGTAAATGCGTTGTGCATATTTTTATGTCGTTCAGCTTTTGTTTGTTTAGTTTGTGAAGATGTTTCTTTTTTCCTGACGAGTACATTCTGGACAAGAGTCATTGGAAAGTCGTAGAGAGATTCGCATAGCGAACGGGCTATACGTTCACTTTGATTAAAACCTCGTTCATACATCTTCTTTTCGTGGAGTGGAATTGGTATGAGAATGGGTTCTAAAAATTCTTGGAACATATTTTTTTCAGCAATAACCTCGGAGACAAATGGAGCGAGGATTTCCCCTAGTAACTGAGCAGCTCTTTCGTTGCTATGATACTTCGCTGCGTATACAGCATTGTGTATGAGCTTATCGCTGAAAATGAATGGAGCGATGCACTGGATAGGTTTTTCTATTGTCGTACGAATTGCTCTGTTTTCAAGAGCATGGACATCGATAGTATTGTAAATACTGAAGCGAATGTCTTGAGGGAAGAGAAGTTCAATGACGTTACGAAAAATATTTCTCATACGAGTATAATTGTACCCTATCATTCTCCTATCAATATGAGCTATACTATAGTGTATCTTCAAATATGGATTTTTCATTCTTAGAAAAAGCAAAAACTCTTTTTGGGAAAGCCCCGAAAGGTGTATCAAGTACCGGAAGTATTTTAGGTATCGATATTGGTTCTTCGGCGATCAAGATTGTACAGGTCAAAAATAAGGAGGGTGTTGCATACCTCGAGACGTATGGGGAAATAGCTCTCGGTCCTTATGCAAATGGAGAGATAGGGCAGGCGACAAACTTACAGCCCGATAAGCTTGCAGAAGCACTCAAAATACTTCTCAAAGAAGCGAATGTTACAACAACAAGCTGTGGAGTCGCAGTGCCTTTTTCGTCAAGTTTGGTTAAGCTCATCGAAGTGCCACCTCTTGACGCTAAAAAACTCGAAACGGTTATTCCTATTGAAGCGCGTAAGTATATTCCAGTCCCCATTACTGAGGTTCAACTTGATTATTTTGTTATCCCTGAGACCGAGCAAAAACTCTTTTCAGGTACAAAAGAGGTGCCAGGTGAAGAGACTTCACTTAAAAACAGGATGGTGCTTTTGGTTGCAATGCATAACGAGACTCTTCGAAAGTATACAGACACGATTAAACTTGCGGGCCTCAATGCACAGTTTTACGAAATTGAAGTTTTCTCAAACATTCGCTCAACCGTTGCGCATAGCTTAGCCCCGGTTGCAATTCTTGACCTTGGATCGGCGACAAGCAAACTCTATTTGGTTGAACTTGGGATAATCCTTGCTTCACACGTTGTTCCTATTGGTTCTCAAGATATTACTCGATCTCTCGCTAAGAGCTCACACATTAGTCTTTCAAAAGCTGAGGAGATAAAGAGACAGGGAGGTATACTCTCGGGAACATCAAACAGTGAGATTGCGCGAGTGTCTCATGCGGCAACGCTCACTATGGAACAAATTTTTGCGCAGATGAGCAGAGTGCTACTCGGTTTTCAGAAAAAGTACAATAAAATAGTTACCAAAGTTGTACTCACGGGAGGAGGAGCGTCACTCAATGGACTTGTTGATTTTGCTCGACAACAGCTAGAGCTTGAAGTTGAAGTCGCTCAACCTTTTTCACACGTACAAGCACCTGCCTTTCTTGAGGACACCTTAAAGAATGCAGGTCCGGATTTTGCGGTAGCCTTAGGAACCGCACTTCGAGCACTTCATGAGCAGTAGTCGAGGAGTGGATAACAGTTCTAGTACTCTGAGATGAGTGATGTGTATAATACAAAAAACATCTCTATCATATGGAGCCAAAATTTAACACGTCGTTCATTCCAAAAAAAACACTGCAAGATGTTGGTGAGGGAGGAACGTCTGGGTTGTACGTAGGACGAAGGGACATTTATGGTCCTGGTTTTTTTCTTGCACTCTTCTTATTCTTGGTATCAATCTTAGCGACGATTGGTCTTTTCGCATATTCAAAAATAGTGCTTGGAGACATTGAGGCAAAACTTAAAACCCTCGAAGATAAGAAGAATATATTTAATACAGAGGAGATATCTTCGCTCATACGAGCAGATAAGCACCTTTCAAGTGCTAAAAAACTTGTTCAAGAGCACATTGTCTCAACAGAGCTACTTTCCCTCCTTGAGAGAATCACACTTAAGCGCGTTCAGTACGTAACCTTAGAGTATGAAGGGGCACCAACTGAAGTAGCGATGGTACTCGTTTCGGGACTTGCAAAGAACTACCAAGATGTGGCACTGCAGACAGAGCAGTACCGGCTTAATTCATTCTTGAAAGACCCTATCGTTCGTCAGCTTGAACAGCAGAGGGATGCTAATAACGTAAGTTTTGAGATTGAGTTTTATGTTGACCCTACGCTCTTAACACTTTCTTCAATTCTTGAGAGGAGCGTTAAGGCAAGTAGTGGAGCTGGAGCACAAACAGGAAATCAGACAGGGTTACAAGTGGAAGGTGAAGTACTTGAGGGAGGTGTTATGCTCCAGGGTATCGAAAATACAAATACAACTCTCTCCGAAGAGCAGGCTGTAGTGAATACCCAAAAAAGCTTGCAAGTTTCAGGGCAGGGCTCAAACGTTGAAGTTTCAGGAAATGAGGTGCGTGTTGATACGGGAAGTGAAAGTGTCCGAGTTGACTCTAGTGGGGCAACGTCCGTTACGGGGAATGGCACAAGTGTTGATGTAAACGATGCAGGAGCATTTATAAACTCCTACTAGTAGAAAAATATATGAATAAAATAATAACCCCAATTCTTCTTGTAGTAGTCGCCATCGGCTTATTCTTCTCGTATCTAAAACCAGCTTTTTCAAACTTGCGTGCCTCACAAGGTCGCTTAGAAGCTATTGAAAAAACGATTAATGAGTCAGATGGTCTTTTAAAAAATTACCAAGATTTACGAACGAGGTTGAGCACTATTTCACAAGAAGATAAAAAAAATCTCTACAAGATACTCCCTGAGGTGATGGATCCTGTTCGAATGATTATCGACCTCGATAATTTGGCCACGAAAAATGGCCTCAAGATAACCTCTTTTGAATTGCCTGAGATACGTTCTGAGTTTGAAAGAAAGAATGGAAATAGTACCAAAAAACAAACTAGTACAGGAAGTGGAGAAAGTGCTTCAGATCCTGTAGGGAAAGGGGTTTTAGGTATCGAATGTGAGGGTAAGTACGAGCAATTTAAGCTCTTCATGAGCGAGATTGAACAAAGTATGGCACTCATGGATGTGGTGAACTTATACATGCAGGGAGTTGATGTGACTCAGGCGGATGAAAAACCACGAGACCCAGACACTATGATGTTCAATGTTGGATTACAAACTTATTGGCTTAAGAGGACAGAATAATTATGATGGGAAACTTTAGACATGTTATAGGACTCCTCGTTGTAGTTGCTGTTGCAGGAGGTTTTTACTATGTTGCAACAAGTGACAATATATTTTCAGCTCAGAAAAGTAGGGCTGAGTATGTGGATAAAAGGACTGAGCAAGCAAGAGTGGAAATCATTACCCCACTACAAACATTAAACGTCATAACTCTAGACAGCAGTCTTTTTGCCTCTCGGGAGTACAAAACTTTGCAAGATAAGAGCTTAAAACTCAACCCTCCTGTACTAGTTCGTTCAAATCCTTTTTCGCAGGTCTACTAAGAATTTATAAAATAGTACCGTGATTCAACTATTACCACTTTTGTTGAAAAAGGGACTTATTGAGGAAGACGCTGTTGATGATATCACTCGAGAAGCCCAAGAAAC
Source organism: uncultured Candidatus Saccharibacteria bacterium (assembly GCA_964462155.1). Classification (GTDB taxonomy): domain Bacteria; phylum Patescibacteriota; class Minisyncoccia; order Phycocordibacterales; family UBA12088; genus UBA12088. The sequence goes on from CAYWWH010000033.1 coordinate 4,331, forward strand.
TAACACCTCAGTTGAGGATGTTTTGTATAAACGAGGAGTATCTGAGGAGGATATTTTACTTGTCAAAGGTGAGCACTGGAACATTCCAACAAGAATCATTAAAGAGGGGGCGATACCTTATGAAATGCTTCAGTACATTCCGGAAGAATCTGCAAAACATTACCAAGTGTTACCGCTCCTCTTAAACGAAGGTGTGCTTGAGGTTGGTATAGTAGACCCGGATAACATTGACGCACTTGATGCGCTTAATTTTATCTCAACAAAGCAAGGTGTTCCGTTTAAAGTGTTTCTTATTTCTGAGAGAGACTATAAAAAAGGTCTTGAATCATACGGTGGAATGACAAACGAAGTAGGGAGGGCACTCACGGCTCTCACAGATGAGGAAAGTGAGGTCGAAACGAGTACTTCTTCTCGACTCCAAGATGAAGAAAATGAGGAACAAAACCTGGATGACCTTGAGGCAACAGTACAAGCTGCAGGCAAAAAGCATTCCTCAACAGATATTCGTGAAGAAGCGCCGGTGACAAAGATAGTAGCTACGATATTACGTAGTGCAATAGATTCTCGAGCTTCGGATATTCACATAGAACCCGAGTATAATTCAACAAAGGTACGCTTCCGTGTCGATGGTGTTTTAAACAAGTCACTCGTTCTCCCAGGAAAAGTACAGCGAGCTGTTATTGCGAGGGTCAAAATCCTCGCGGGTATTAAGCTTGATGAACGACGTAAACCACAGGATGGTCGTTTTTCTGCAACAATTGCGGGAAGGCGTATTGACTTCCGCGTTTCAACATTCCCAACGTACTATGGAGAAAAGGCAGTGCTCCGTATCTTGGACAGTGAGCGAAGCGCGATTACGCTTGAAGACCTTGGTATGAGTGAATCTCAGTACGCAATGGCGAAGAAAGCGGCATCAGCCCCGTACGGCATGATCCTTATTACGGGCCCTACGGGTTCAGGTAAGTCAACAACACTGTATGCAATGCTTAATGAGGTCGATAGAGAAAGTAATAACGTTCTCTCACTCGAGGATCCTGTTGAGTACAACATTGCCGGAGTAAATCAATCGCAGGTGCGTCCAGAAATCGGGTATACCTTTGCCGCTGGTATTAGGAGTATTTTGCGTCAAGACCCAGACATTATCATGGTGGGGGAGATTCGAGACAAGGAAACTGCTCAACTAGCGGTTCAAGCTGCGCTTACGGGACACTTAGTACTCTCAACACTACACACCAACAATGCTGCAGGCGCTGTGCCTCGTCTCGTTGACATGGGGGTTGATCCGTACCTCTTGGCCCCAACTTTAAACCTCGTTATTGCACAGCGGCTAGTCCGTCGTATTTGTCCAGATAGTGGTAAGGTGATTCCCATAGAAGGTGCGATCAAAAGGATGATAGACGATCAATTTGCTGATTTACCTGAGCACTTTAAAAAGAGAGAATTACCCGATTCAACAGAAATGCTCTCAATAGAGCCTACAGGGAACTGTCCGACCGGAACACGAGGTCGTCTTGGTGTGTACGAAATGCTTGAGATAAACGAGGCGGTACGAAACGCAGTACTCGAGGGGGCTGATGAGGCAAAAATTCTTTCTATAGTACGCAAGAATGGTATGATGACCCTTAAAGAGGATACAATCATCAAGGCAATGAAAAAACTCATTCCGTTCGAAGAGATAGCACAAATAGGTGGTTTGCTCGACATAGAAGAGGTAGAAGAAGAGAAAGAGGAGGTAGATGTCATGGAAGGTGTCCCCGTTGAGGGAACGGAGACAAAAGACACTCTCATGAGCGAAGGTGTTGCTCCTACTGAGCGAGACCTAGTATAATGGGAGAGTAATTAAAACATATGACAAAAACAACCAATAAGCAGAGAATATGTATCGTCGACGATGACCCGTTTCTTCTCGATATGTACAATATAAAATTCCAGCAAGCTGGATACGATGTGACCTGCTTTACTGATAGTGAGAAGGCTCTTGCTACGTTGCGTGAAGATAATTCCTTTGATGTCATCCTTCTTGATTTAGTGATGCCCAAAATTGATGGTTTTCAAGTCTTAAAAACAATACGTGAAGAGAATCTCTGTGGCACTAATACAATGGTTGTTATTTTGAGTAACCAAGGACAAGATAAAGATATTAGCATGGCAGAAGAGCTTGGCATCGATGGATATCTCATTAAAGCGAATACCTTACCGTCTGAAGTCCTTGATTATGTTCGAAACCTTATAAGTAAAAAGGAAACACCCGAAGAGTAGAGTTAATAATGTTCTTTCACTATGGTTACAAAAAGCGATCTTGAGAAGCATAAGCAAACACTTGATGAGTTTGCTGGTATTGTTGTAGATGAACAGGCTTCCGACCTCCACCTTAACGCTTTCTATAAACCGGTGATACGTGTTTCCGGTTCTCTTCTTCCGCTCACTGATTATCCTGAACTCAGTCATGAAGATACTGCGGAATTTTTAGCACTCGTGCTTAGTGAGGAGCAACGCATTGAATTCGATGAAAAAAAGGAAATAGATTTCTCGTACTATAATGATAAGTTCAAAGTCCGTTTCCGCGGTAATGCTTGTATACAACGTGGAGCTGTTTCTATTGCGCTTCGTATTATTCCTACAAAAATTAAAACCATCTCTGAACTAGGTCTTCCTGAAGAACTTCTTAAATTCACAGAGAGACGACAAGGATTCTTTCTTGTTGTTGGTCCTGTGGGGCAGGGTAAGTCAACGACACTTGCCTCACTCATTGAGTACATTAATCAGACACGTGCAGCCCACATTGTTACGATTGAAGATCCCATTGAGTACATTTACACACCCAAGCAGTGTCTCATAGATCAGCGTGAAGTGCGTCTCGATACTGCGTCGTTTGAGGCAGGACTCTACAGTGCTTTTCGTCAAGATATGGATGTGATACTCGTGGGGGAGATGCGAGGAAGTGAGGCAATCGGAGCTGCGGTTACAGCAGCTGAAACAGGTCACCTTGTTTTCTCAACACTCCATACGAACAATGCGTCTCAAACAATAGACCGTATTGTCGATTCATTCCCCTCACACCAGCAAGATCAGATTCGAGTTCAGCTTGCTTCAAGTTTGACGGGTATTTTCTCAATGCGTTTAGTGCAGAAGATATCGGGAGGTCTTGTCCCAGCGTATGAACTCCTCATCAACACACGTGCTGTTTCAAACATGATACGTGAGAGGAGAACACATGAGATAGATAACATAATAGAGACGGGTTCTGCAGATGGTATGATAAGCATGAACGCCACTCTCATGAGACTCGTTCGCACAGGAGAAATTAATGTCGAGAATGCTCTCGCCGCTTCCTACGACCCTCAGGGTCTTGAGAGGCTCTTATAAAACAGTACGGTATGTTATTTAAATACAAAGCACTAGATAAGTCGGGTGTCGAACGAGAGGGCACCATAGAGACGATAAACGAAGATACCGCCATTGCAGCGCTCCAGAGAAATGGGCTTGTTATAACGAATGTTGAGCCGGCTGATAAAAAAGACTTTCTCCATTCAGACCTCGCCTTTTTTCAAAGAGTATCTACAAAAGAAATAGTTATCCTCTCTCGTCAGATAGCGACACTGTTCCAATCACAGGTAAGTGCACTCCGTGTGTTTCGCCTCCTTGGTGCAGAGTCAGCAAATCCTCTCATTCGTTCTACACTAAATGAAGTTTCAAACGATATTCAAGCCGGCTCGTCCATAAGTAAGGCACTTTCGAAGCACCCTAAAATATTTTCTTCTTTTTACTGTAACATGGTTTTGGCGGGAGAAGAGTCTGGGCGTCTCGAGCAGACATTTAATCACCTTGCAGACTATATAGACAGAAGCTATACCGTGACAAGTAAAGCACAACATGCGCTCATCTACCCAGCTTTCATTATCCTGACCTTCATTACAGTCATGGTACTCATGCTCACCTTCGTCATCCCAAAGCTTACGGATATCATTAAGGAGTCTGGTGTTGAGATACCGATTTACACAAAAATTATCATGGGATTGAGCGATTTTTTCATTAGCTATGGAGTACTTCTCTTTCTCTTTTTAGCAGGCGGTATCGTATTTTTATGGAAGTACGCAACAACGCCTCAGGGAAGACGGTACTTTGATAAGTTAAAGCTTGATATTCCTGCACTTGGAACACTCTATCAAAAGCTCTTTTTAGCTCGACTTTCAGATAACCTAAGTACCATGCTTACGAGTGGTATAGCAATGATACAGGCGATTGAGATTACGTCAGCAGTTGTTGAAAACGTACATTACGAAGAAGCACTCCTTAAAGCTCGCGATGCCATAAAAAATGGTGCGAGTATCTCAAAAGCATTTGCAGAGCACCCTGAGATACCGACCATCATGGTGCAGATGATACGCGTAGGAGAAGAAACAGGAGAGCTCTCAAGTATTCTCCAGACACTTTCAAAGTTTTACAGTAGGGAAGTAGAGAATGCAGTCGATACTCTTGTCGGCCTCATAGAACCTGTGATGATTATCATGCTTGCCGGAGGTGTTGGTATTTTGGTCGCCTCCGTTATTCTCCCTATCTACAGCATTACCTCCTCCATCCAGTAGCGCTTCCACACATGGCGCATTTCATTGTCAGACTTCGCGACATGTCATTCACTGTACCCATAGTACAGTTCATTTCATGTCGCTCGCCTTCCTCGAACTGCATCCATGTGTGAAA
>CAYWWH010000034.1:0-8605 GCA_964462155.1 uncultured Candidatus Saccharibacteria bacterium
AACCCACGGTCCTATTACAGACTCTTGTTTTCAAGACAAGTGCGATCGACCTCTCTGCCACCCCTCCATATTCTTTTTTCCATTCCTCTCTTGAGAAGAATGGAATACTTATACCATATTCTCATACACTTTGCCTATTCCGCTACTTCCTTTTTATCACTCTGCTTTGCGATGAGGAAAATGTAAATAATCTCAAGTATCCCGAGTGTGCTAATCGCAACCATGGCAAGAAACCACCAAATGTCTCCGCGTCGCGCGGAAAGCCACAGAGCCCACGCCTTCCATGGTAAGGTCCACAAGACTATTGATGTGAGTAGGTACGGATTCATTCCTGCTAGTGCTTCCATACCCCAATACTACCATTCAGGTCTTTTAGGTGCTATGCTCATCCCATGGGAAGAATCCTTGGAATAGATTACGGAGCACGAAATGTCGGCATTGCACTCTCTGATGATGCAAAGCTGTTTGCGTTTGCTAAAGACATCCTTCACAACGACAATGAACTCCTCGAATCACTCGCAAAGATAGCTGAGAAAGAGGGAGTGGAGTGTTTTGTTGTAGGAGAAGCAGATAATCCTGAGGGAGGGGAAAATGCTATCATGCACCGTATCACTATTTTCTCAAAAGCTCTCAAGATTCGAACAGGTCTACCTGTTGAAATGGCGAGTGAAGCATTTACTTCTGCAGAAGCACGAAGAGCTCTTGAGTCAAAAGTGAAAACACGAAAAGATAAAAAAGTTCCAGTCGATGCAGCGGCAGCAGCGCTCATTCTCCAGCGATACTTGGACGAGAAAGGACATTCTCAAAAAAAATCTAATAACTAATACAAAAGCGTATGGTATCAATCGATGATTTTAAAGCAGTAGAAATGAAGATAGGAAAAATCTTAAATGTTGAACGTGTTCCAGAGACAGACAAGCTCCTTCGCCTCGAAGTAGACTTTAAAGAAGAGAAACCTCGACAGGTTATTTCAGGCATCGCTCTTTTCTTTGAAGATCCTCAAATCCTCGTAGGGAAGAAGTGTCCGTTTGTGACAAACTTAGAACCACGCACTATTCGTGGTCTTACGAGTGAAGCGATGATTGTCGCAGCTCACAGTGAAGAGGGAGCTTTTTCTATACTCGAACCAACACTTGCAGATATTCCCGAAGGAACGAAGTTAAACTAGGTATGCGTAAGGGGTGGAAGTGGTTTGAAGAAAAAGCGAAAAGCAAGTACGCACGGCTGTGGCTTTTTCTCATTTCCTTCAGTGAGTCATCGTTCTTTCTCATACCCCCTGACTTCCTCCTCATGGCACTTTTAGCTGCCCGATCGGGGAGGTGGGCATACCTTGCGTTCATCACTTCACTTGCGTCGGTTTTGGGAGCAATTTTTGGCTATCTTATTGGGTACTTTGTCTTTGAACCGGTAGCACAACCTCTTATTACACTTTACTCTCTTACTGAAGAGTTTGCCTTAGTGGGGGATTTGTATACAAAGAGCACGTTCCTTGCCGTACTTACCGCTGCGTTTACGCCGATACCGTTTAAAGTGTTTGTACTTGCAGGAGGGTTTTTTGGCATTCCCTTTATTCCGTTTATTCTTGCCTCTATCCTTGGAAGAGGTGCACGCTTCTTTCTCGTTGCGTACATAAGCCACGCGTTTGGTCCAAGGGTAACAGAGAGAATCCTAAAAGATTTTGAATTCTATACACTCATTGTATGCATTGTCGCGTCAGTTTTTTTCGCGTCATACTTTAACATTCCTGAAGTATTTTTTTAACAGTGTGAACTAGTGTAGGCACGTAAACCCTCTCTTGCTGTATACTTACACCATACGGAAGAGTATGAGTACGAGTTCTATGTTTTCAAGTAGCGGGATTCTTGCGCGCGCATTTCCAGCGCCGGACTACCTCACGATGCCCGCCGTCGGTATCGACATTTCTGACTACGCGATTAAGTATGTCACCTTGCTGAGGAAAAGTGGGGGGATTGAACTTGGCACATACGGGAAAATTGATCTCCCTCTTGAAGTTATTGAGCGTGGTGAGATAAAAGACAGTGAGACCATAGTCAAGCTTCTCGGGAGAGTTAAGGAAGCGTGTGGCCTTTCCTTTGCTCATCTCGCACTTCCTGAAGAGCATGCGTACCTTTTTCAGATAGATCTGAAAAAGGGAAGCCGGGCAGAGCTTGAACAAATGCTTGAGTTTCACCTAAAAGAAAACGTCCCTATTGGAGCAGATGAGGCGGTGTTTGATTACGGAATACTAAAAGAAGAAAAAGACATTTCAACACTCACTGTTTCAGTGTATCCCGAAGCGATAGCGTCGCAGTACGTTCTTGCTCTTGAGGAAGCTGGCTTCACCGTACTCTCAGCTGAAATTGAGGGACAGGCCACAGCTCGAACCTTAATCGGAGAAGAAGATACTGCGCCCCTTCTCATTATTGATTTGGGTCGTAATGATGCAAGTCTTTCGATATCAACAGGAGGAGTTGTGACGTTTACCGCAAACCTCGAAACAGGAGGTGACTACTTTACGCGTGCAATAGCGCGCGGACTCGATGTGTCTTTCCAAGAAGCAGAAAACCTTAAAAGAAAGCATGGTCTTAAAGACACTCCTCAGGATAAAATGGTTTTTGAGGTACTTCAGCCGGTTATTGCTAAGTTTGGAGACGCAATACGAAAGCATGTCATGTTTTGGCAGATGCATATGAGTGCGGAGGGGGGAGAGTCAGAAGACGTCTCACGCATTGTTCTTGTTGGTGGTAACGCAAACATAGGAGGATTGGCTGAGTATCTTGAAGCTATGCTTGGTGTACATGTTGAGGTTGGAGATGTTTGGAAAAGAGTTTTTTCATACGATGAGTACATTCCTGATATTCACGCGGGTACTTCGCTTGAGTACACGACAGCTATAGGCCTAGCCCTTCGCTCGCTTATGCGAAGTGCATAACACTTGTCATGTTACATAACTTACTGAGAAAACAATCAAAAAAAGAAGTTGTACAAGAATTTATTCTTCGCTTTGTGAGTGTCTTTTTCTTTTTTATGACGGGCTCAATACTTGTGGGTATTATTGCTCTTGTCCCAGTATATTTAAACACCGTAGCTACTCTTGGGGCGTATGAGACAGAACAAACCATGAAGAAAGAGGGGGGAGAGGATGTCACTTCACTTCAAGAGCGGGTTGATACACAATCAGCTCGCATTACGTACATAGAGCAAGATTTGAAAAAGAAGAAAGTATCAGACCTTCTCCGCACAGCACTCCTTGAAAGAAGTGAAGGTATTGAGGTTGTTGGTTACTCGTACAATCGTTCAACAAACTCACTCTCTCTTGAGGGTGTAGCTACAACGCGTGATCTCGTTGTACCTTTTGCCCGTTCTTTAGAAGCTACAGACGACTTTGAAAACGTCCCTGTTCCTATTGCCGATCTCGCGAAGAATACAAACCTCGAGTTTCGTCTCACAATGAATGTTACAAAAAATGAAGAAACTAAAGCGCCATGAAATACCTAACAAGAACTCATAAAATAACAGCAAGCGCTATCGTTTCGTGTGTTTTTGTAGTATGTGCGTACGTGTACTTTTATAAGTACACTATCACTGTACGACAAGAGCTTGCAGAGATTAAAAAGGTACTTGCGGAAGAAGAGAAGATTGAAGCGAGCAAACAAACAACCCTCTCTCTTTTAGAAGAAACAGAGAGAGAGCGAGAAGAACTCTCCAAGTACTTCATATCCTCAGATGATCCGACACCATTTCTTGAACTCCTCGAATCTTCAGCGAGAGATGCTGGTGTACGACTTGAGGTTGAATCTTTGATACCGATTGACGGTGGTGCTGATGGTTTGAAGAAAGTTCAACTTTCGTTGGTGCTTGAAGGCACGTGGCGTTCAGTGTACCACTTCACCTCGCTCGTCGAACGTTTTCCATTTGCTACCACGATTACACAAAGTGCATTTCGTCTTGATTCAAGGGAAGGTAATGCACTCTGGAAGGGGCAGATGAGCTTAGAGTACGTACAAGACATAGGAACATGGAAAAAGAAATAAAACAATTAATAACGAGCATCGGTGGTGTATTAAAAGGAGGTAAAGGGACTCCCTTCTGGATGCGTGCAACAAGAGCGTGGTTCTTCATTTTACTATTTGGGACTGGCGTCGTTTTTACGCTCTGCGGTGTTGGTGTATATGAATTCTTTAGTAACAGATTTTCACCACAGGAAGAGGGGGCGGGAGGTGTTCCCGCGATTCAAGGAGTGCTTACAAAAGAGTACGTCGAACAGGTGATGAAGGTGTATGAAGAACGGAAAGATGAGTATGTTTCTGTTCGAGATGGAATTCTCGATACCCCCCAAACAGGCGGGAAGACAGGAGGATATATACAGGAAGAAGTTGAAGTTTCAAGTGCCTCATCGACAGAGCAGGTGGTGGTAGAGGAGGATGTCACGCCGAGGATGTAGGGTTTGACAAAATATGTATTTGGTAGTATAATTGTATTGTTGATGAAATTATAGTAATCAACCGGTTTGCCTGACGATTAGGCAAAAAGTTCCTTAATGGGAGGCCTGCTATGGCACTAAGTAAAGAAAGAATTGGCGAGATCGCAATGGTGTTTCTTCAGAGTAAATTGGAACAAGATGGTATCCGTTTGAATCCTAAAGAAATCAAGCGCGAAATCATTAACGGTTCCAAGAAGTTTGGATTTACACCCCAGGAAATTGCCGAGTTCATCGAGATCGTTATCAAGACGGCCTACGAGAAAACGATGGTCGAACTTGGTGAGATCAAAACGAACAAAACGGGTAAGGTTGAGGAATGAATTTCGTTGTAAAGGGGTAATTCCGATTTGCTAGTAACCGATCTGCTTTGGCCGATCTGCGTAACGCAAATCTAAGAGAATAAGAACCCTACCTCCCCGTAGACCCTCAGGCAATAAGCTTGAGGGTCTCTTTTATTTGAGGGGTTCGCTTCTTACTGGAGCAGTTCAGGTTTCTCATTTTCTCGGGGCGAAGCCCCTCGAAACATACTCAAACTTTTTGAATATTTGTGGGGTCAAGTCACTAAGAATACATCAAGGGACTCGACGATACATCACTAAGTTTTTTCCTCGTAAACTTGTCAAAAACTAAGTGTGTTTCGTCTACGCTCGGCGCTCTCTCGTGCTTTGGCACGCGCGCCTGCGCGCTTCGAGTCCCTTAGCGTGCAAAAAAACCGCCAGAGGCGGTATTTATTTGTGCACGCTAAGGGACTCGAACCCCTGACCCTCTCGGTGTAAACGAGATGCTCTACCAACTGAGCTAAGCGTGCAATATGTACACGAGAAATACTACCATAAAAAAAATAAAAAACACTACCCTAGCCACAACTGCGGTTGTGCCTTCGGCAGGAATGATCCCGAGGTTTCTAAGTCCACTCCTCGTACCTCGTCGTTCACTAAGAACCGCTGGACGCGCCTCGCCACTCCTCACAAGTTCGGAGTAAGGCTCCGGTGGTTCGATTCCAACACACAGTGCATTGATATGTACCCCCTAAAGTGTGTCCACTTTAGGGGGTACATATCATTGTGCCTTCGGCAGGAACGGTCACAAGTTGCTAAGTGTTATTCGAAGCATGGCTTCTCAAACACTAAGCACTCGCTACCCCGTCTCACTGTCGCAAGGCGACATGTTCCGACCTTCGATTCCTGACGAGATGTGCGCAGGCACATCTCTCCTGTGGCACAAAAAGAAAATTCCTCATTGAACAGAGGAAGTTTCTTTTTGTGCAGAAATACTAACCTTTGCGCGAACCTTTTTCGAGGGAATGGAATAACCGCGCCTCGGGGTCGCTCCGTCCTCACTCCGTCGTTGCCAAGTGCGCCCGCAGGGCACACAAGGCACCGCCTCCGTTCGTCCTTCGCTCGCGCAAAACCCGCATGTCCTTCCTCTTGTATATCGCCGTGCGTGGCGGGGGTCTGGGGGGAGCCACAAAAAGGAGGAGGACATGCGGGTTTTGCTTCCGCCGCTTCATCCTCCGAAAAGCTCAGTAAGATCAAAAGCACTTGTGCAATTTCCCATACTTCGCTTTCCTCCGTCTTCGCGGCGGCCCGAGGCGCTCCCGTACCCACGTTTGGTGGTAGCTCTAAAGTCCGCTCACTGCACACTATCACCTCGCATAGGCCCGCTCCCTCGCCTGTTGGCGGGTCACGGTGCCTGCTCGGTGCTTGTGTGCGTTCGCTCCGTGACTTTGATTGAAGTTAAAACTAAATAGGGCAAATACACCATTTGTCCTATTTAGCCAACAAAGTAGGCAACATGCTTTTGACAAACTTTTTGTTGAACTTAAATTTGCTTACAGTATGATAATGGCATGGAAATAAAGCAGAAATTTGATAGAAACAAAAGCATCTTGCGTGACCTGTATGCTTCTTACTCAGCCAATGACCCAGGTGAGCTTATAGAAGTGTATACAAAAATAGATCAAGAACTTATGCGTTCAGGTCAGTGGGATTACAATGATGCATCGCAAGCGACAAACATCATTAAATCAGCTATAGAAAAAGTTGGACTGGATGCTATTCCTGACCGTAAAGAACAAGAGTGGTTACAAGATATACTCTGGTTTTGGTATCACCATGCGACTTCGTGCGCACTTGATAGGTATGGAGATAAAAGTAAAGCACAGGAATTTTCAAAAAAAGCGCTTGAGTTACACCTCCCCACTAATCCAAACAAGATAACCAAACTTCTTTATCTTCTTACTCACGATGAGTTAGACGAAGCAAAAAAGTGGATTCAAGGTATAGACTCAGAGACAGAAAGAAGTTCAGCAATAGCAGATATTGAAACCTACATCAAAGGAACCTTTTTTGAAAAGAAGTTGACATAAGTACTTTTCTAGGTCATTCTGCATCCAGAAATCGTAAAGTACATATTCAAAACAGACAATTAAACACTATGGGGGTGAGTAATGAAAAAAGTACTACTTATTGCGGGTTTACAAGAGGAATACTACTTCAAGCCATTTTTGGTAGAATGCGAAAAAGTAGGAATTTCAATCCACTTGTTTGATCCAGATAGAATTCCAGTAGAAGACAAGTTGAACATTTATCTGGACGGTGGCGGTCACCTCAGTGGCTACATTGAGACACTACAGTTTGTTGGAAACGATTTCTTGCGAGCAAGGTTACCTGTACATGATATCGATGTGGCGTGGTACTTGCGAGAGAACTCGCGTACCCATGTAGAGAATGAGTCTCTTGAAATTCAGTTTGCAAGAAAAGAAAGTGAGAAGGCGATCAATTCTCTTTTCTCTGTTCTTGATTGCAAATGGATAAACAGACCTGAAACTCTACTACTTGTAGGTACAAACAAGTTGTATCAACAGAAACTCGCTGCACAATGCGGACTCACTGTACCTTCAACATTAGTTTCTAACGATCCTGTTGAAGTTATTGCTAAAGCGACAACGTGGGGTGGTTTGCTTGCTAAGCCGATGGGCTACATAACCCTAAGCAAAGAGAAATTCTATACCATCTATTCTGAATGTTTTTCTTTGGCTGAGCTTCAGGAAAGTGAGACCGCAATACGAAATTGCCCCCTGTTTGCTCAGGAGTATGTAAACAAACGTTTTGAGTACAGAGTCATGGTGATAGGAAGCAAGGTGCTTGCATGTCAAATTGATTCGCAAGCGAGTGAGCTTACCAAAATTGACTGGAGGCATTATGACTTTGAAAAAGTCGCTCATGTGAAGTACACCCTCCCTGTCGAGGTTTGTGACAAATTGCAGGCATTCATGAAAGCTATCAATCTTACCTACGGTGCTATTGATATGATTGAAACACCTGGTGGCGATTTTGTATTTCTTGAAATCAACCCTTCAGGACAATGGGAATGGATATCTTACTATGCTGATTTGCCGATTCCTCAAGCAGTTGCGGAAATGCTTGTAAGTGCGTAAAACAACGGGAGCCGAAGAAACAGGTTGTGTCTTCGGCTCCTTTTTTGCTAATCCTTGTCGTATCGGGTTTTGTCTTCCTTCTGATCAGAATTCTCAGGAGTAAATCCACGGGTAGTTACGACGGTCATGTGCCCACAAACCGTTGTCGCTTCGGGAACAAGTGTGACACGGCGAAGAAGTAGCGGGGTTGAATTTGAAACGTTAATCAAAGGTTGTGCTTGATTCATTGGTACCTCCTTTCTAGATAAGTAACAAACATAGTACTTCACCTAAATTTGATAATACCTTAATAATTTTCGAAAGCAAGAACATTTGAGTCACTGTTATTCAAAGGTTCAATGGGTTTTACAACGTTTTTTATTAAAACGAATAACTCAATTTAGGAAGATGGAGAGTGATAAAAGAGCGGGAGGAGCAAAATCTCATTACCTTGAGCATGGGGTGAGCCTGCGGAGGCATTAATAAACCCAATAGAACGCTATCGGATAGCGTTCTATTGAGAGTTTTTTTAGTTTCTCGCTGTGCTCTCAGTAGGAATTGCCTCTCCCTACGGTCGAGATCAACGTTTACATTGTCGCTTCGCTCTGTGTAAACGTTAGTCCTACGGTTCAATTCCTACTGTGACCCATCTTGATATGTACCCCCTAAAGTGTGTCCACTTTAGGGGGTACATATCATTGTGC
>CAYWWH010000035.1:0-8071 GCA_964462155.1 uncultured Candidatus Saccharibacteria bacterium
ACGAACAAAATGGAGTGAGCTGTACTTATGGTACAGTGAACGACATTTTGTGAAGTTTGACAACGAAATGCGCTGTTTTAGTAAGTTTCTTTTTAGAAGCCGAGCCACGCCATGATTTTGTGTGACAACGGCTCAAGCAAGTCTTCTTCCTTGAGGTATTGGTGTAAAAAGTCGTGCACATCGTGTACGTTTACATCTATGAGTGGAATAACGATGTGAGGTACGAGTGGTTTTTTTGAATCAAGAATGAGAAGAGGAGTGTGTTCTGGTGAAAGTTCTTCAATACCAAAAGCGTTTAACGTTTGAAAAGGGTAAAGTGTGTCATTAATACGTACACCTCTTTGTGATATGCTGAACGTCGCGATGTCTGGTTTCCGAGAGGCAAAGATAGCAAGTACAAAAGCAATGAGAAGGATGAAAACGGCAAATAGGATGTTGTTAAAGAGAAGGGCACCTATAGAACCTGCGACAGCTATAAGGCCAAGTGCCCAGTACCAGTCACTCCCTTTTTCGGTGTGCTCATACTCGTGTGCTTGCCAGGTGATTGGTTTTCGTGCAGAACCAAAATCCTCTTGTTGTTCGTTATTTTCAGTATCCTTTTCCATATGCATATCATAGACGTAGAGCAGGTGAAGCGCCAGAGGTACGTCCACAGAAGTTGTGACTAATTGGTTTTCGTTTTGAGCACTCTCTCTGCCTCTTCCAGTTGTTCAATGCTGTTCATGGGGTACCAAAACGCGAGTTGCTCTATGTGTACTGGGTGATCTTGCGCATAGCGGTTGAGAGCGTGGGTAACGTACTGCTCTCCTGTTTCTGGCCATTCATCGTAGTAGTTAAAAAGGTCTGTGTGGAGAACAAGTCCTGAAGCACTCACTAGATTAGTTGCCGGATGTTCTGGTTTTTCGACTATTGTTTTTAAGGTGCCGTCCTCTTTAAGTTCTATGACGCCAAACGCTCGAGGATCAGGGTGTTCGAATGCTAAGAGACAGCTCTTGTGTTGTAGTGCACGTGTAATGGCGCTTCCGTCAACAAGGTCATCCCCGTACATGAGAAGGAATGAGTCGTGAAGTAGGTGGCGCGCTTGTTCAAGCGCGTGCGCAGTGCCACGTGGCTCATGTTGCCAGACGTACTGCATCTTTCTTCCACAAAACTCTTCACCACAGTGCTCGATAATCATGTCCCCTTTATATCCGACGACGACAATCACATCGGTGATTTCCTGCGGAAGGGAGGAAACGATGTGTTCAATAATCGGTTTTCCAACTGCTCGGATGAGTTGCTTTGGTTTTTCGAGAGTGAGCGGGTGCATTCTAGTGCCTTTTCCCGCGGCGAGTATTACTGCTTGCATACAAACACTGTACTACAGGAAGGTGTTGTTTGCATAGATATCAATAAAAGATGATTTTTCATGAGATATACACAACAAAGTAAGAGATAGGTTGACTACTAGTCATATATGGTGTATAATATATATTAGGTAGTGGAATGTAGTTAAGATTAAAAATGGGGAGGTTAGAATGGAACTGGGGGATAAGAGTCAAAAACTTTTTGAGTTGGGGTTAAACGAATATGTTGCTTGGGAAATCTATAGAAATCCCAGCAAGATGATGTTTGTCCCTGACCAGTTGGAAGGAAAGTCGGTGCTTGCAATCAGAATGCGTCGCAAAAAGAACATTCTCTGCACGGTGTCGCTTGAGGGAAGTGTCTCTTCTTCGAAAAAGGAGATCCTTGAAACGGTCTACCTTTGGGTTAGGAAGCAGTTTCAAGACCCTGAGAGTACAACCTCGAGAATTTTTAACGAGCGAGGGGATGCTCTCGAGAGGATCTCTTACCTGAATCCAAAAAAAATCGAGGGATTGGTGCATTAAGAATGCCATCCTCCCACCAAGCCGGACGCTGTTTGTCCGGCTTGTTTTATTGCATAACTTTCTTGTGCGTTTCTGTAAGTATGAGATAGTTTTATGAGAAGTAAGTAACCACTAAAATCCTTAGTAAAAAGGGGAGGGAAAGGGTATGATGACCGCACGAGTGCTACTTGAGCTGTATGCAAATCCGAGTGAGTATTCTTTCAAATTCACAAGAGTAATGGATTTCACGCAACTTCTATTCCTAAAACAGGGCAGAGTGGTTTGTGAGGTTTTCTTCCGACATGGTGTTGATGTTAAGGGGTGCTTAAAAGCCATCTTGCAGCAAGCAATTCGATACGGGGAGCAGGGGTTTCTAAAGGGGAAAACGTTTATTTCTGAGTACTGTGTCCAAGGTATTGAGCTTGGAGATTACCTCACGGAAGGGAAAGTCGCTCTCATCATCGCAATGCTAGATGCGAGTGAGGTATGTGTACTACCTCAAGACACTGTGACCGGATGACGATGTCATCCGGTCAGTCTTTGTACGGCAACCCTCTACAGGTAGTATTGATGTATGGTACAAGGAGATGTAAAACAAAGTGTCCAGATTGGAGTACTGCTTTTAGTTGCTCTCTACTTTTTCTATACTGCATCAAATCCTGGGAGCTGGCACTTTCTTGATTCAGTCGATCTCATTTTTCACGAAGCAGGACACTTCATCTTTTTCTTTTTAGGAGATTTTATACAAATGGCGGGAGGGACAATTATGCAAATCCTTGTGCCACTCGTTTGTGTTCTACACTTTTACGTACATAAGCAGTACTACACAGCGTGTCTCGTTACTTTTTGGCTTGGTCAGAGTTTCATCAATGTATCAGTTTATGCGAGAGATGCGGTAGCTATGCAACTCCCACTTCTTGGTGGAGGAATCCATGACTGGAACTACATGCTTTCATCTTTAGGACTTCTTGAGTATACAGAAGGAATAGCGCACAGTATCTTTTTTATCGGGATAGTGCTCTACACTACAGCAACGTACATTGGAGTGTTAGTACTATATCGCATTAAGCAATGAAGTAGTACTCGATCATCCAAACAGTGATTGCAGCGATAAACCCGGCCGCAGCAGGGAGCGTTGCGATACGGAGGTAGTTTTTAAATGTCATTTCTTTGACCATTCCCATAGCGACTACTCCAGCAGCGGAACCTATCACAAGCATTGAACCTCCTGTTCCAACTGAAAGTGCGAGAAGTACCCAGATAAGAGGGTCAGCAGTGTTAAGAATGTCGAGTGCTGCGGCCGTAAGAGGGATGTTGTCAACAATGGCTGAAAATGCGCCGAGGAGGGTGTTTCCAGCTATGAGTCTCCACGTTTCCGGAGTAGCTCCAAAGACAGTGTGAGATATTGATGAGAGTATTCCAAGGTGTTCAAGAGCTCCCACAGCAAAGAGTATGCCTATGAAGAAAATGAGACTTGTCACATCAACGCGTGCGAGTAGTTTTTGAATGTCCATCGAAAGGTGCGACTCTCGTTTTGGACGTACATTAACGAGGAGTCCAATAAGGAGTCCAACCATACCAACTCCAAACAGTATTCCAATGTAAGGTGGTAATCCTAGAAAGTGTGCGAAAAGTGGGAAAGAGAACGAGGTGAACGTTGCGGTGATAACCACTTTTTCAGAACGTGAGAGTGCAATAGCTTCTTCTTTTGTTGGTTCAACATCTTCCGTACTCCTTGTCAGTTTTTTAGCGAGGAGAGCTGTTGAAACAAAGAAGAGCGCAAGAGAGGGGAGGAAACCCCAGGCAATAATTTCAAGAGCTGAGAATTTACCTTCAAGCCATATCATGATGGTAGTGACGTCGCCAATTGGAGAGAATGCTCCTCCAGCGTTTGCTGAGAGTACTATCGCAGCGGCAGCGATGATGAGGTTTCGTCCCTTAAAGAATCGGTACGCTATTTGTACCATGACGATGGTTGTTGTGAGATTGTCGATAACAGCTGAGAAAAAGAAAGCCATTACTGAAATGAGCCAGAGCTGTTTGTAGTCGTTGAGTCCAAGAGAATAAAGTTTTACTCGGAGCACGTCGAAGAAACGGTAGTGAACGAGTACCTCAACCAGCGTCATTGCAGAGAGGAGGAAAACAACGAGAGCAAACGTTTCTGCCGCGACAGGGTGGAGTGCTTCTTCAATGCCGTGTCCCTCGTGGATTGCGATGAGTGACCAAAGACCTGCTCCAAGAGCTGCGGCTGTTAAAGATTTGTTTAACTTAAGTTTGTGCTCTAGGGTTATAAGGAAGTATCCGAGAATGAAAATGATAATAACTGCTCCAATCATGTTTTTTATTGTTACGATTAATTACTACAAAACGAGAGGCATTGTAGCACGTATAAAAACAGGGGAGTAGTATTTTGTTAACTTTTCGTATTGTGTGTGTACAAGAAATCTTTAAGAGGAGTGATTGGTTTAATACAGGTAAACGTTGATTTGTACTCTTCTTCATTCATTTCGGCTCGTGTTTTTGTGTATCCTTGAGGAATAAAGATAGCGTCCCATCCGTACCCATTTCTTCCTCGTGGTCTTTCTGAAATAGTACCATTGAGCATCCCTTCGAATGTTGTAAGTTCGGTTCCATCGAAGTGCGCATATACCCCTTTTGCAGTAGCGTTTCTACTTTTCCCGTCAAGGAGTGAGCATATAGTTTCAAGAGGTAGAGTATCAACAAAAAAGCGGATAAATGGCCCAGGGAGGCCACCGAGTGCTTCAAACTCAAGAGAAACGTCCTCAACTAAAACAGGTTTTTCAACTTTCTGAAAAGCGTGCCGTGCTTTGTGTTCTCCAATTTCTCGCAGGTTGAGGGATTGAATTTCGTCGAGGTCTAGGCGAATGTGGCTGATTGGAAGCCCCAAAAACTCTGTAAGTTGTCGAGCTTTGTTTTCATTTCCCGTTATGAAGTAAAGTTCTTTCATGGTGTGTTGCGAACAGTATAAGATGTTTTGTATCATACGCACAGTACTTTTATCTGTGGTACGCTATACTATCTTTTATTAGAATACTTTCACGCTCTTATGATACAAGTTAAAGACCTCTCAAAAAAATTTAATGATGTGTACGCAGTCAAAGACCTTTCCTTTACGATTGAAAAAGGCAAGGTCGTTGGACTCTTAGGGCCAAATGGGGCAGGTAAGACGACGACAATGCGCCTCATGACAGGGTACCTCATTCCTGACTCTGGTGAAGTTATGATAGACGAAATGTCCGTCATTACGCACCCTGAAGAAGCTCAAAGACATATAGGGTACATGCCAGAGACAAACCCTCTCTATGGTGACATGCTCGTTTCCGAAGCACTTGAGTTTTCAGCTGATCTAAAAAACATTCCAAAGAGTAAGCGACGAGATGCCTACGACTTTGTTGTTGGTTCCATACACCTTGACGATGTATTCTACAAACCGATTAAAGAGCTGTCTAAAGGGTACAAGCAACGTACGGGACTTGCTATGGCAATTCTTCATCGACCAAACGTTCTCATTCTCGATGAACCAACAGAAGGACTTGATCCAAATCAGCGAACCGATATACGAGCACTCATACGAGACCTCGCGAAAGAGCGCACTGTTATCATGAGTACTCACGTTATGCAGGAAGCACAAGCGGTGTGTGATCACCTCTACATCATCGCTAAAGGGTCTCTTGTTGCAGAGGGAACAACAAAAGAACTCACGCAGTCAGCACAAAAGAAGCGAGTGTTTGAGATAGAGGTTGAGGGGAAGAAAGCAGAAGAGGTTCTCAAAAAAATCAAAGGAGTTGAGAGTGTTGTCGTCGAAAAGAGAGAAGGAGCAAAACTCTACGCAAGTGTCACTGTTTCAGAAGGTACTTCATTCCCACCTGAACTTTCAAAGCTCGCAGGGAGCAATGGGTGGACGATATGGAAATGTGCTGAGCGAGAAGAAAAACTCGAAGATGTATTTTATAAACTCACTAATCCTGCCTAAGTATGAACATGAAAAATGTATTTGCTGTATTCAAAAAGGAGGTGCGTGCATACCTCTACAGCCCAACGACCTACATTATAGCCGGCGTGTTTATCGCTGTGTGGGAGTATCTCTTTTTCCAAAACGTGTTTTTAGGAGGAGAGGCGAGTGTGCAGGGACTCTTTTTACTCTTGCCGTGGTTTTTCTTACTTTTCATTCCCGCGATAACTATGGGAAGTATTGCTGAGGAGGTCAATAAAGAGACGCTTGAGATACTTCTCACACATCCGATTAAAGATAGGGAACTCATCTTCGGTAAGTACTTATCTGCACTTGCCTTCACTGTTGTTATCCTTTTACCAAGTCTTGCTGTAGCACTCTCGTTAAAATCCTTTGGTGATCTTGACCTTGGGGTCTACGTCGGAGAACTTATCGCAAGTATTCTTTTAGCGAGTGCCCTCATCTCTCTTGGTATAGCTGTTTCAACGTACTTCAAGAACCAAGTTCCAGCACTCCTTGTAAGTGTCGTAAGTGTTTTTGGACTCATTATCATTGGAGAAGATATTGTGACCATGAGTCTCCCGACGTGGCTCGGTACATTTTTTGCTCGACTTTCAGTGCTTCCGTACTTCCAGTCGATATCCCGAGGAGTGCTTGATGTGCGAGATGTATGGTACTTCCTAGCATTTACTGCTCTTTTCTTAGAAATAGGTCACCTCAAACTTATTGTACGAAAAATAAGTAGGTACTCACGCACTGCCATGAAACAACGGACAGTTGTTTTAGTACTCCTCGCAATCCTTGTTGTTCCTACGGCTCTTGGTCTTCTTCCAAACCTTCGCATCGACCTTACCGAGGGGAATATCTACACGCTTACAAGTGCGACAAAAGATATCTTACGAGAGCTCGATACCGATATTGTCATAACACTCTACGAATCAAAGAATCTCCCCGCACAACTTCAAACAACAGTGCGTACTGTAAAGGATGTTCTCAAAGATTACCGAACGTACGGTGGGTCTCGTCTCAGTGTCGAGTATAAGAATCCTGACGAAGACCAAGTAGTTGCACAAAAGGCACAAGAAGAAGGGGTGTACCCAGTGCAATTTAACACAGTAGGAAGTGGCGAGTTTGAGGTAAAACAAGGATTTTTTGGTATTGCTGTAAAAAAAGGGGAGGAAAAGAAGTCTATCCCCATAGTGCAGAGTACGGCAGACCTTGAGTACCAGCTCACGAGTTTTATCAGTGAGCTTACAAAGACTGAAAAAAAGAAAGTTGCGTTTCTCGACGTAGCTGGGAAGACATCAGCGCAAGCGTTTACAGTGCTCGCGGGAGAGCTCAAGCGTCAATTTGTTGTCGAAGATATTTCTCTCACTCAAGCATCCTCAACAATCGAAGATGACGTCGACGTGCTTGTTGTTGCAACCCCTTCAGGAGCCTTGAGTGAACACTTTAGCAAAGGAATCGAGGAGTATTTAGCAAAGGGGAAGAGTGCTCTCTTTATGGTAGATGGCGTTGAGGTGAATCCGCAGTACATGATAGCACTTCCAAATGGAACAACTACTGAGAAAGTGTTTAGTTCGTACGGTCTTACGCCACACGTTGACTTGGCGTATGATCTTGGCTCAAATGAAACAGTGCAAGTCGGTGGAGGAGGAGTGATGTATTTCTTACCGTACCCTCCCTATATAAAAGCGTCCCTTGCCGAGGGAGTGTTCCCGGGGTCTCGCTTAACAGCTGTCACTATTCCGTGGGGCAGTACCGTATCGGTTGATGAAGGTGTTGTGTCTGCAAAAGGGTTAACAGCTCTTCCTCTCATCAAGACATCGAAGCATGCAGGTGTGCAAACCGAAAATTTCACCGTCAGTGCACAGGGTCCATATCCCAAGAATGATCTACAAGAGAGATTTCTCGGTGTTCTCCTCAAACCACAAAACGACTCAGAAGAAAACCTACCTCGCATTGTGCTTATTGGAGATTCTGACTTTCTCTCTGATGCATTCGCTGGAAATGTGCCACAAAATATAGCTTTCGGTATGGAACTCATGTCGTACCTAGGAAAGGAGAGCTCACTTGCAAACATTAAGTTAAAAGAAGGAATGTCTCGACCTCTCACCTTTGAAGACCAGAAACAAACCGTATGGGTAAAGTACGGAAATATGGGTGGAGCACTTCTCGTGCTAGTAGCTCTTGGAGTGTTCCTCATTACAAGTCGAAGCAGGAAGCGAGGGATGACGTATAAAGAGGGGAA
>CAYWWH010000036.1:0-8026 GCA_964462155.1 uncultured Candidatus Saccharibacteria bacterium
AATTCCTACTGAGAGCACATAATGTAACTTTCTTAGTATTCCATAGAATTCTTTTTGACCGTATACTTGCAGTATGGAACCAAGTAAAGAAAGAGAAATTGAAGCGCTTCTTAAAGAGGAGCTTCAACTCTCAAAAGAGAACAATAAACTTCTTAAAAAGATACGAAGAGGGTCTGTTATGAGTTTTTGGTTTCGGATTTTATTTTTTGTACTTGTAACAGGTGGGGCATACTACACATATCAGACGTATCTACGTGGGTACCTCGAGCAAGTTATAAGTGCCTACAACGAGATACAGAAGGGAGTAGAACAGGTTCAAGAATTACCTAAGAAAATTGGACTTTGACAATACGAAGGAGTGTGTTCAATGGGTTTTAATATTTCGAAATATTTGATAGACTGTAGTGTGTTGTAATGCTGAGGTAGCTCAGTTGGTAGAGCATTCGCCTGAAGAGCGAAGGGTCGCCGGTTCAAGCCCGGCCCTCAGCACATATAAAATATCCCGTCCACAAGGCGGGAATTTTATATGTACTGAGAGTGACAGAAGATTTTTTAACCACCCTCACTTCATCTCAAATATAAAGCGTTTTGATTTCTTGATTCTGGTATACTTACTCAATGAAAAAAATTTTTATTATTCCTGGTTTTAAACAAAACGTTGAAGAAAAAACGTTTCAGTGGTTACGAAATTTCTTGAAGGAAAAAGGTTTTAACGTGATTATGGTCCCAATACACTGGGATAGAAAAATAATGAGTGATTATGTCCGAGAATTTGAAATTTTTTATGAAAAAAACAAATCAAGTAAGAATTATATTCTTGGTTTTTCCTACGGTGCAGTAATAGCTTTTACTTCAGGAGAAAAATTAAAACCTCAAAAACTGTTTCTGTGTTCGTTAAGTCCAGATTTTAAAGAAGATCTTCCGTATATGAAAAAGTGGATTATTTCATATCTTGGAAAAAACAGAATAGCAGATATTGCAAAAAGAAGTGCGAATGATATTGCAAAAAAACTGACTCTTCCTACGATTATAATTTATGGAGAAGAAGAGGGAAGGCAGTATCCTAGAATGAAAGTGCGCTGTGAAGAAACAGCGAAACATACAAAAAACTCAAAACTACTCATTGCAAAAAACTCTCCTCATGATATTTCTCATCCTGAGTATAAGATGATACTAAAAAAAGTTTTTGGAAATTAAAAAATTAATCTTTAAGTAAAAACAAAACCCCATACGGGGTTTTGTGAGTTTTTATCCAGTTTTAACTTTGAGTTTCGTTTGTTTCTCTTTGTCTATCTTGGGAAGTCGTATGGTGAGGAGTCCGTGCTTCTCTTGAGCTGATGCGCCCTCCACTTCAACTTCAGCAGGGAGGAGTACTGTGCGAGAAAATGATCCCCAGTACAATTCTTTGTGGAAGTAGTTATCTTCAGTGACTTCTCTATGTTCTTCGCGAGATCCTCGGATGGTAACCATGTCACGAGAGATTGAAATATCAAGATCGTCCGGGCGAACTCCTGCAACAATACTTCGTATGACTATTTCATCAGGGGTTTGGTATACATCAACAGTGAGTTGCCCTTCTGCCACTTCTTCTTCCATCCACTGCTCAACCTCCTCTCTGTTGTTTTGAGGTGTATTTACACGCTGCTGGTCACGTCCCTCAGGAGCTTTGCGAACGGGAGCTTCTTCTTCATACACATCATCGTATCCATCATCAACATCTACTGCCCCGGTGAGGCGTTGAAAAAAAGACTGTTTTTGTTTTGGCATGTTTTCTAAAGTGAACGTGAGACGCGTTTTGCGCGCTCGAATAGTAAAAGGAGGCCGATAATACCAACCCACACTGAGAAGAAAACTAAAGCCGTTCTCTCCCCGCTACCTGCAATTATATGGTGGTTAAAGAGTGCGTGCAATACAATAGCAAGAACAAGTCCTGTGCATAAAGATATAAACTGGAGCGCGTAAGAACGGTAGTACGTAATCGCTATCGAAAACCCAATGACTGCACTTGAAAGTGTATGAATGAGAGCGGCTCCCATGAAGCGTAAATTACCGGTAAGCATTCCTCCCGTAATGTCTCCTCTTCCAAGAGGCTCCATGAGGAAGAGTCCAGTTTCAAGTGCCGCAAAACCAAGTGCAACGGTGATGAGGTAAATCATGGCATCGATAGGTTCATCAACAGCTTCTCGCCAAAGTACGATAGAAACGACTACAAGGTACTTGATGAGTTCTTCTGCAGCTGCCCAGAGGAATATTGGGTTTACGTCTGGGATGTCTCTACAGTACCCGAGAGTTTGTAGCGGACTGAAAAAGGGTGTAGAAGGCCATGTACCACTTGCAAGGCACTTAAGGAGCATTTCAGCAGGAAGTGCAAGTACCACAGCGAACATGCCTGAGAGAAAGGCGGCGACGATAAGCCAAGCCGGCTCAGGGTGTTTTTTATCTTCTCGAAGGAAGAACCAAAGCCAAATGAGCGCAGGAATAATTCCTCCAAGGAGTGCAAAAAAAACTGTATGACCGGACATCATGCTTCTATCTATAGTACCATGGTCGTATGTGGGGAGCGTATATTGGAACGGGTAAAAATCGTTTGGGTATGAGACGAGTCGGTATGGAGAAGCTCGTATACGTATGGGATTCAAAACAGCGAAGCTGTTTTGCCCGCTTACCCATACTAGATACTCACACCGGTTACTTGGGCCACTTCGCGACCATAATAAAGTCGCTCTCTTTCTCGGGGAGTGATTGCCATATTTCCTCAGTGATAAATGGCATGAAAGGGTGGAGTAATTTAAGTCCTGTCGTGAGAGTGTTGTAGAGCGTACGAACACGAACTTGCTTAGCTTCCACATCAGTTCCTCCGAAGATTGTTTTTGATTCTTCAAGTATTTCATCGGCAAAACGGTGCCACATGAAGTGGTACAGTTTTTCACCTGCTATGTAGAGGCGGAAGTTTTCAATATCTTTTCCAATATCAAGGGTGAGTGCACTTACTTCTTCGTGAATCTTTTTATCAGCATCGCCCATGTCTTGCACTTCGCGTAACCCATGTTCTTCAACTGACGTCAAGATAAAGCGAGAAATATTCCATAGTTTGTTTGCAAACTTTCGGTACGCGTTTATCTTGTCTGGATCAAGGTTCATGTCTGTCCCTGGTGTATTTCCGATAAGGAGTCCCATACGCAAGGCATCGGTGCCATACTTCTCTGAAACATCTGTTGGGGCGGTTACATTGCCTTTCGATTTACTCATCTTCTTCCCATACTTGTCTCGCACGAGGCCGTGTAGGTACACATTTCTAAAAGGCACCTTTCCTGTTGTGTAGAGTCCAAGCATAACCATACGTGCTACCCAGAAAAAGAGAATATCAGCACCGGTCTCCATGACTGATGTCGGGTAGTATGTTTTGTAATCTGTACTGTCAGGGTACCCTAGGGTGATGTATGGCCACTGTCCTGATGAAAACCACGTATCAAATGTGTCTGGGTCATCTACGAGCGTTCCACCACATGAGGGGCATGTCGTAAGCTTCTTCTCGAGGTCTACAAACCCATCGTCGCAGGAGCTACAGATTTTAGCAGGGATAGGGATACCCCAGACTATCTGTCGCGATATGTTCCAATCCTCTATATGAGAGAGCCAATGGCGGAAGATTTTTTCATGTTGTTCAGTGAGGATGCGAAATTCACCTTCATCAAGTGCTTTGAGAGCTCTATCTGCGAGTGGCTTCATCTTAACGAACCACTGGTTTCGTATTTGAGGTTCTATTTCACGAGAACACTTGTAGCATACGGGTACTGAGTGAACGTAGTTTTCATCTATCTTTACGAGGAGACCTTTTGCTTTGAGTTTTTCAACTATCTTCTCTCGTGCTTCAGATATTGGCATGCCTTTAAATTCACCTGCAATAGGGAGGAGCTTCCCTTGCCAGTCGATTATTTGTTCGTAGTCGAGGTTGTGTCGCTTTGCTATGTCAAAGTCGATGCCAGAGTGCCAAGGTGTGATAGTCATGACACCAGAGCCCATCTCAGGGTCACCTGCTTCATCTTTTATGACCGTAGCGGTAATGGGACCGTTTATCCATTCGAGCTCAATTTTTTGACCATGCGAGTACTGTGCGTAGCGAGCATCGTCTGGGTGCATGACGACATACTTGTCGCCAAACTTTGTCTCAGGACGTGACGTACCTATGGTGAAAGGTCCGTACTTGAAATAGTAGAAGGGTTCCTTGCGTTCCTCATACTCGGTTTCTAAGTTTGAGAGAGATGTTTGGTGCTTTGGACACCAGTTTACGGTACGAGCGCCGCGGTAGAGCAGGGAGTCATCATCGAGCCTCTTGAATGTTTGGTGTACAGTGTGCACGACATGATCATCAAGAGTGAAAAGCATTCGAGACCAGTCACATGAAGCTCCGAGTTGTCGAAGCTGCCCTTCCATAAAACTTTTGTTAGCGAGTGTGAAGTCGAGTATTTCTTGGTAGAGCTGTTTTGGGTCCATACCAAAACGAGACTTTCCTTCTTTCTGTAGTTTTTTTTCATACACAACCTGTGTTTCAAATCCAGCATGATCAGCTCCGGGGTACCAGAGCGTCTTCTTACCTTGCATGCGAGCGATGCGTACCATGACATCTTGAAGGGTGACAAAGAGTGCATGACCTGCATGGAGGGAACCGTTTGCATTTGGAGGAGGCATGATGATAGTGAAGGGGTCCGCGTCCGCTTTTGTTACACCTTTTTCGACACACACATCTGGGTTGAAGAGACCCGACTCTTCCCACTTCGTATAGAGTGCAGGTTCTGTTTTTTGAGGGTTGTAAGGCTCAAGGAATTTCGGATCCAGTTTCTGATTCTCGTTCGTTTGTGATGATGTGTTCATAGTTTCTAGTAACGTTTTTATAAAGTGTTATTCGATAGTAGCACAAGTGTGGACACTACTCTATATAGGGTATTTTTAGACGATTTTTGATACACATTTTTATCCAAGTTTCTTTAAAAGACTCAAAGTCAATTTTTAGGACAAAAAGGACTCTCCTTTTCTAACTTTACATTAAGCCATTTTATCTTGGACAATGGACACCTGTTGACCTCAGAGACCAGTCCTTATCCGTAGTACATATGCACATAGGAGCTAGACAAAAAGGGTGGTACATGTATACGCAGAGCAAACAGATTCGGCAAGGGGTTTGTTTGCTTAGAGCGTGACTGGATCAGGGGGCTGATTTACAGCTACGTGGGGGCCGACCTTCAACTCTTTGAAGGGCACTCGGACCCCAACAGCTGGAAAGCAGCGAGATGTAGGAAGTATGAATACCGTTAAAGAAAAAATATACAAGTATGTATATACATCCCTTATGGGTGTTTTAGTGTTTTCATGCGTTCTTGCACTCTTGGTTTTTAATGTCACACCTTTCAACTTGTCAGCATCTTGGAGTGGAGAAGGTTTTGGAGATTCTTTAGTTCTTACGAGAACAAAACCACTTGCTTCGATAGGAGATAGAGTTGCGGGAAGAGGGGAGCTCGAAGGCAAGGTTTCAACGTACATAGTAGAAGAAGTGTTGCGAAGAGAAGGGAGCGTCTTCTACCGAGTTCGTGGAGAAGGAGGCGCAGAGCTTGCTACAATGCGAGCACTCGAACTTAACCAAGCAGTGTTACTCTCGATTCCTTTGGTAGGTTTTTTTGCTCGGTCTTTGTTCCATACTCTTGGAGTACTGACACTTATCGGGCTTCCGCTTTCAGTTCTCTTTATTAACTACCTCATGTACGTACTGAAGACACTCGTTCCATCTCTTGCTCGTCGAAGTGTACGAAAGAGTGTGCGTGAGTATAGTCTTCAGGGAGATGAGAAAGAGAAGGTTACGACGTCCGTCTTAGAAGAAGAAAGTGAGAGGGAGGTTAGCACTGTCCCACCTGTAGAAAAAAGTATAGAGAGGAAAGGGTACGTGACAGTCTTGAAACCATACTCACTTAGAAAAACGTTCAGCCAATAAACAACTATGACAAAAACAAGAACAAAACAACAGGTTGCATGTGATGGGATTAAAATGAGTTGGTCTCAACCAGATACCTTCACTGATATTTTGCAACATCAGGTCCACAATCAGTTTTCTATAGATGGAGTAATCCCTGTGCGTAAAAGAGTCATACTAAAGACCTCTCTTCCACAAAAAACATTTGTACAAAATTTTGTTTCTGTAAGACGGTACATGCAGGGACTTGACGGGATTCGTGTATCTCTTAAGTCCTCTTAAGTACAAATGTAAGTAACTACACTATTTAAAAAACCACACTGTTTTTCTCGTGTGGTTTTTTTGTGTCCTGTTTTATTCGAGGCCCATATTGCCCTCTGCTATAATATCTTCCGATCCGTTTTTTGTCGGTGCATTACGAAGGTGCATGAGGTATCCTGCCATACCTATCATTATTGCATTGTCGGTTGAGAGTCCTTGCGCGGGGAGGGAGAAGGATGTTTGGTTCATATGGTCTTCCGTAAAAAGGGAGCTGAGACGCGCTCGGATGTACTCATTTGCTGATACGCCTCCTCCTAGGGCAAATGTCTTTGCAGGATACTTTTGGAGTGCTTGTTCGGTCTTTTTAACAACAACATCACTCACCGCTTCTTCGAATTCAGCGGCAAGAAGTGTTTTGTGAATGTCGATTATTTCACCCATTTCCTTTGTAAGGTAGAGGACAGCAGTCTTGAGCCCTGAGAAAGAGAAATCAAGATCGTTACTTCCTATCATTGGTCTTGGGAATTTTTTAATATCTTTCGTGTAGTGAGCAGGGCGAGTTGAGAGAGTTTGTCTTCCTTTCTTTGCAAGACGTGAGAGTTCAGGTCCTCCTGGGTAGGGTATGCCTAACAGCCGAGCAACTTTATCAAACGCTTCTCCTATCGAATCATCTCGAGTTGCACCCACGACAGAGTAGTCACCCCACTCCTTTGAGTAGACAAACTCAGTGTGCCCTCCCGATATAATAAGTCCGAGAATAGGGAATGAGACCGATTCGAGTTTGTATACGCGACCATCATCTGTCGTTACCGCACTTCCTACGAGATGCCCCTCAAGGTGGTTTACCGAAAGTATGGGAATATTCCACGCATACGAGAGAGCTCGTGCGAAATTGATTCCAACCCACAGAGCAGGCTCGAGACCAGGACCTTGCGTGACTGCTATTGCATCTATACTAGGTTTTCCTGTTTTTTCAAAACAGCGGAGTACCGAGTAGTACATACCTTCTTCACGTACGAGGAGTTTTTTGAGAAATGAGTGCTGTTCTTCGCTGAGTTCTGTCTTATCACCGCTCTGCGCTACGTTTGCTTGTGAAAGAGCTTCACTAAGGAGTGGGGAAAGATTGAGAGCGTGTTCACGCTTTGCGAGGTTTGGATAGACACCGCCAAAAGCAGCGTGTTTTTGTGCCTGTGAGTAGAGAGCGTTTCCAAGGACAGTAAAAGTTGCGTTTTCAGTTGTTCCAGAAGCTTCAAGTATCGCCACCGCGGTTTCGTCACATGAAGTTTCGATAGATAGTAGTCTCATATACGTAGTGTACTAGAAGGATGTAGTTTAGCACGACTTGTCCTCGCTTGGCGGGGATCGTCACATGAAGTTTCGATAGATAGTAGTCTCATAGTATTTCAATCAGTATTGTTGAAGTATATCATTAAAGAATGTAGTATATCTATTGTTGGACAGTTAGCTCAGTTGGTAGAGCGTCCCCTTGACGTGGGGAAGGTCACAGGTTCGAATCCTGTACTGTCCACAAGCGTTAAGAAAATCTGCCCCTACGGCAGATTTTTAGCTTGTGGAAGGCGGAGCGATGTTCCGTGCGCAATCAAAAGCGCGCGGAACCGCGAGCCGGGGTCGAAAGTGCTTACTAGAATTGGAACGAAGTGAACAATTATAGTTAGCAACTTGTGACCACATTCAAAATCAGAGAGTAGCTCTGATTTTTTTGTGTCTGCGAGACAGTACAGGATTTGAAAGCCGGAGCAGCGGGTCCCCACCCGAAGCGCAGCGAAGGGAAGGGGCTGCGAG
>CAYWWH010000037.1:0-7452 GCA_964462155.1 uncultured Candidatus Saccharibacteria bacterium
AAAATCCGCAACTCGTGACCGAATCTCTTTTACGTAGAGTGAAAAAATACCAAACGAGGTGACCGAATCCCTCCAGAAAATCGCATCTGGAATACTTCATGAATAATTTTGGTGAGATTTTGTTTGACAACATAAACAAAAACTGCTATAATATTTATTAGGATTTGTAATGTAACTTTCTCATATACAAAAAAGGAGGTTTGTATGGAACTTCAAAAATTTGAGATGTGGGACGGTTTGATAGGTAGTTACTGTCAAATAGAACCTGGTTCAAGAGTCAACTGGGTTGCGTCAACGCAACTCAAAAACCAAACAGACCTTAAAATCCTTTCCCGTCTTGTTGAAAATATTGGGAGAGGGCCGTTTGAAGTTATTTCAATAGACCAAAACGGCATGATAAGGATAAAAGTCAAAACCAAACAAGGAGAACGGGATATCAATTCGATTTTCCTCACCCCTTGGGACTAGCCCCCCTCTCCACACCCGCCGACCCCATAAAGGTCGGCGGAATTCATTTCCCTTGACTATCAGCGTGTATTTCACTATCGTACTATTCAGAAAAAACCATAAACCATAGGGGGACATATGTACATAGACACAGAACACATTGGCGTTACATCTCTTGTTCACGAAGGTCAAATGGTAAAATTGAAACCTTCTAGAAGACTTCAAGACGGGAGAGATAAAGGGTCTTCGAAAAAAATCAAAAATGTGTATGGTGAAGGGCCATTCACTATCCACTCACTTCAAAATGGAAAAGAGCGCACAGTGCTATTATCCATGAACGGCACGCCTTCACCCTTCAATGCTCACCTTTTCATACTCCATGAAGAATAATCTGTGGAGTACACAACAGCCGGTTTTTCGACCGGCTGTTACCTTTTGAAAACTTATGTATGTTCTACACCTCAAGTGCTTTCTGTGGCTGAATACTACTCTTCTTTGCTTTTCCCTTTCCTCGCTTAACATCAAACACCACTTCTCCATTCCTCATACTCACAGCTACAACTCCCCCCTCCCGCACTCCGTTTGTTACGAGCATTGAAGCAACCGGAGTCAGTATCTTGTTCTGAATAAGACGCTTCATCGGTCGAGCTCCATAGTGTGGGTCATACCCCTCCTTCGCAAGCCAATCCATCACCTCATCACTTACAGTGAGTGTTATCTCTTTGAGCATCAGGCGTCCGACAACAACTTCAATCTGTAAGCGTGCAATAGTTCGGACAACTTCAGGTGACAAGATGTTAAAGACAAGTATCTCATCAAGACGATTCAAAAACTCAGGTCGGAAGAAATCTTTAAGAGAATCCATAACCTTACTCTTCGCATGTTCGTAATCACCGACGTCGGACGTATCAGCGGTAAAGCCAAAACGATTCATACGATCTATGTACTGTGCTCCTATGTTTGAGGTAAGGATGATAATCGTGTTTTTGAAGTTTACCACTCTTCCCTTCGCATCAGTGAGGTGTCCATTATCGAGTACCTGTAAGAGTATATTAAACACTTCAGGATGCGCTTTCTCTACCTCATCAAAGAGAACCACCGAGTACGGTCTGTGACGCACTTTCTCAGTAAGGTTTCCACCCTCTTCGTACCCAACGTACCCTGCAGGAGCTCCGATAATCTTTGAAACAGAATGACGCTCCATGTACTCACTCATATCAACACGTATGAGCGCATGCTCATCATCAAACATAAACTCAGCAAGTGCCTTACTAAGCTCTGTCTTTCCAACCCCTGTAGGACCAAGGAAAAGGAATGAGCCAATAGGTCTGTTTGGATCTCCTATACCCGTACGAGAACGGCGGACTGCATCTGATATCTTCTTAACAGCTTCCTCCTGCCCTTTCACGCGCTTCTCAAGCTCAGTCTCCATACGAGACAACTTATCCGCCTCTTCTTCAAGCATGCGTACGACAGGTACACCCGTCCACCTCGACACAACGTCAGCTATCTCTGCTTCAGTAATCTCCTCTTTCAAAATACTTCGTTTCGTCTGAAGTTTCTTCATGCGCTTTACGTTAGTATCAAGGTCTTTCTCAAGCGACGGTATAGTGCCGTACCGTATCTCAGCCGCTTTACTCAAGTCAGCAACTGCTTCTGCGTTATCCGCCTCTATGCGCTTCTGCTCAAGCTCTTTCTTAATGCGTTTTATATTTCCAAGTGTATCTTTCTCGTTCGTCCACTTTATCTCTATCTCGCGTATCTGTTCTTTGAGGTCGATTATCTTCTTCTCAATCTCTTTTATACGTTCGAGTGACTTCTTGCCTTGGAGTGATGTACTATCACGCTCTGTATCTTTCTTAAGAGCTTCACGCTCAATCTCAAGGCGCATTATCTTTCGATGCGTCTCCTCAAGTACAGGGGGTTTGTTCTCAAGTGAAATACGGAGTGCTGAAGCAGCTTCATCGATAAGATCAATAGCTTTATCGGGGAGGTATCGCTCCGTGATATACCGTGCAGAAAGCGTGACAGCTGCGACGATAGCATCATCCGTTACGCGCACGCCGTGGTACACCTCGTACCGTTCACGGAGACCACGAAGTATCGCGATACCATCTTCAATAGACGGTTCGTTTACACGAACTGGTTGGAAACGCCTCGTAAGTGCAGCGTCTTTCTCAAAATGTTTCTGGTATTCCTTAATCGTCGTAGCACCTATGACACGGAGGTCACCTCGAGCGAGTGCGGGTTTAAGCATGTTTGCAGCATCAATAGAACCTTCAGCAGCTCCCGCTCCTATGATGGTGTGTATCTCATCGATGAAGAGAATGATGCTCCCTGCAGATTTCTCGACTTCACGCATAACATTCTTAAGTCGCTCTTCAAACTCTCCACGGTACTTCGTACCTGCAACTAACATACCGAGGTCAAGAGATACAAGGTCTTTTCCTCGCAAACTCTCAGGCACATCTCCTGCGGCCATACGCACTGCAAGACCCTCTGCTATCGCAGTTTTACCTACTCCAGCTTCTCCAATCAAAATCGGGTTATTCTTCGTACGTCGGGAAATTATCTGAATGATACGGGTTATCTCCGCATCTCTACCGATTACTGGGTCGAGTTTGTTTTCAAGCGCTAGTTTCGTGAGTGAACGAGTGTATTTTGCAAGCGCTCGTGAGCGTTGGGGCTGTGTCCCTTCTTGACTATCTGCATCACGTGCCTCAGTAAGAGCATTTAAAACTGCCTCTCGTTCGAATTTAAAGCGTGCCAATACATCTCGCGCTGGCCCAGGGGTATCGAGTATAGCGATGAGAAGATGCTCTGTTCCTACAAACTGGTCATTGAGCGAAGCTGCGACCTTTGCGCCATTTTCTAAGACCTGCGCAAGTTCCGGGGTAAGGTAGAGCTGGTATGAGGGAGAAAGTACTGTAGCATTTTCTGGAGACTCAAGCGCATCAAGAATACTATCGGTAAGCGAGATGATATCTATCTGTAAACGCTCAAGGAGTGAGAAAATAACTCCCTCTTCCTGAAGAACAAGTGCGGCAAGAAGATGGAGCGGGTTTACATGGTTTTGACCACGCTCAACAGCAAGCTCGTGTGAACGTCGTATTGCCTCTTTTGCTTTTGGTGTGAAATTTTGAAATGGGACCATACTGTTTATTATAAACTACAGGACTTACACAAACAGATGCAGTTCTAGGAAAACAAACAAAATGGAGTGAGCTGTACTCGCGGTACAGTGAACGACATTTTGTGAAGTTTGACAACGAAATGCGCTGTTTGTGTATGTCCTACTATTATACCATAATAATTTAACTAAATCTAGTGCTTCTGAGAAAGCCAGAGGACGGTATCAACTATACACTCTCCCGCTTCCCGTACTTCTTCCTCTGTTGTAAATTTGCTTAGTGTAACGCGTAAAATACCTCGCACCTCTGCATCCCCCTCTTGTACCTGGAGTAATTTCTGGACTATCGTACTTCCCCCTCCCTCTTCAGTGAGACATGCACTCTTTGCACTTACCGCGACGTTACGTACATCAAGCTCAATAACAACCTGTTCATCATCAACATTAGGAAATAAGAAGCTTGCATTGCCTTGCACTCGCCCTTTTCCAGTGTCACCCAGTAGCTGAGCGCCTTGAACGTGTGACAGAACATACTCAATAAGCATATCACGCATCCGCTCAATAGTACTGACGTATGATTCACGCTCTTCTTCCAAAAGCTCAAAAGCTTTTACAAAGCCAACAACAAGGGGTATAGGAGGTGTGCCCGGTCGTAGTCCAAACTCTTGTCCTCCACCAAAAAGCACTGATGAGAGCGTTTCTCTGTTTTTAACAAAGAGACACCCGATGCCTTTAGGACCATACATCTTCTGTGAATCAAGTGTAAGAAAATCAACGCCAAGTTTTTGTACATTCAAGGAGAGCCATACGGGCGCCTGACTCGCATCAGTATGGAAAAGTGGATAGTCGATACCATACGCACTTCGTTTAGCCCGTACAATACTTGAGATTGCTTCAATATGCTCAATGGTGCCCACTTCGTTATTGACGTACATAGTTGAAAGTAACACGGTTTTTGGGGTTATCGCTTCCTTAAGCAAGATAGGGTCTATCCTCCCCATACCATCAACAGGCACATAGGTAACATGTGCTCCCAACTCTTCAAGGTGTGAAAAACAGCGAGTCACTGACGAGTGTTCGACCTCACTTGTGATGAAGTGCATATCTTCATACTTCTTCCCAGACTTTCGAAGAGCTTCTGCAACTCCAAGTATCGCAAGGTTGTTTGACTCGGTACCACATGACGTAAAGACAATACTCTCACTCACAGTATGGAGAAATGAGGCCATCTTCTCTCTTGCCTCCCGAAGTGTGTCCCTGGCTAGAAGTCCTTCACTGTGAAGCGAACCAGGATTCCCCATAGCATCTCTAAAGTATGGCAACATCGCTTCGACAACCCGTTCATCAACAGAGGTACTTGCCGCATTATCTAAATATATTCGCTTTGAAGCTTTTTTCATTTCATTTTTTTCTTGCATCGTTTCATTATACCTAGTACAGCACAGTTGCTTGGATATTTTTACACAGAAAAAAATCGTTGCGCACATTGCGTATATGTGGTCTCCTTTGCAAAGTATCGTTTTTAAGCTATACTCGGCTTTATTGTACTGCTACTTGAGTAGAACTTACGTAAACAGATGCAGTTCGAGGAAAACGAGCAAAATTGAACGAGCTGTACTATAAGTACTGTGAGCGATATTTTGTGAAGTTTGACAAAGAAATGCGCTGTTTACGTAAGTTCTATTGGAAAGATACAATGCCACAGTTACTTACCTATGACAACATCACCCACAAACAACATCTCTGTGCGTCCGCCCGTAGTCACGGTTATGGGTCATATTGACCATGGGAAATCAACTCTCCTCGACTATATCAGAAAGAGCAAAGTTGCTGAAAACGAAGCTGGTGGTATCACACAGCACCTATCAGCATACGAGGTTGAACACGTTACTCCAAGTGGCGAGAAGCGCCTTATAACTTTTCTTGATACTCCAGGACACGAAGCATTCCAGCACCTCCGTTCTCGAGGCTCAAGTGTTGCTGACCTTGCGATACTCGTTGTGGCCGCTGACGATGGTGTTAAACCACAAACCCTTGAAGCACTAAAAGCGATTGAAGAGGCGCATACACCTTACCTAGTCGCCATCTCAAAGATAGACAAATCAAACGCGGATGTAGATAAGACAAAATCAAGTCTCCTTGAAAACGGAATATACATAGAAGGCATGGGTGGCTCGATTTCTTACGCACCTATTGATTCTAAATCGGGTCGTGGAATACCAGAACTTCTTGACCTCCTCCTCCTTTCAGCTGACCTTGAAGAACTTACAGGCGACCCTACCCAGAGAGCTACAGGCGCTGTTATAGAATCACACTGCGATCCAAAACGGGGCATTTCAGCAACACTCATTGTTAAAAACGGCTCCCTCAAAGCAGGCCAGTACATTGTCGCAGGCGGAGCATATGCACCATTACGTATCATTGAAGATTTTCGAGGAAAAAAGATAAACGAGGCTACGTTCTCAAAACCAATAATGGTAGTCGGTTTTTCTGAAAACCCTCCAGTCGGAGCACCGTTTACCGTTGTTGATACGAAAAAGGAAGCTATAGACCTTGCTCGACAAAATTCAGCAACAGTAAACACTCCTCATGCAACGAACATGAAAGATTTTGGAGAAAAGTTTTGCCTCCCTGTTATTTTAAAGACAGATGTTGTAGGTTCACTCGACGCAATCAAACATGAGCTTCGTAAGTTTGAAGATGACCGAACAGCACTCCCAGTTATTCATGAAGGTGTTGGAGTAATAGCTGAAAGTGATATCAAGTATGCAAGCGGGAGTAAAAACTGCATCGTCATCGGATTTAACGTTTCAACAGATAGTGCAGCAAACGAACTCGCAGAAAGAACTGGGGTGACTATTTCAACATTTTCGATTATTTACGACCTGTCTGATTGGATACGAAAAACTATCGAAGAAGTGAGGCCGAAGGTGAAGCGTGAGAAAGCGCTTGGCCAAGCACTCATCCTTAAGTGCTTCAGTTTTACAAAGAAAGCTCAAACCATCGGGTGTCGAGTTGAAGCAGGTGAGCTCCGAGAAAAAGATAGAATACTTATTCGTCGAGGAGATGAAGAATTAGGACGCGGAAAGATACTCTCGATGAAATCAGGAAAGTCAGACACTTCTCTTGTAACAACTGGCAATGAGTGTGGTATCCAAATAGAAATGTCTCTTGAGGACGAACCAAAATACGGTGACCTACTTATCGCTTTCACCATAACAGAAGAGTAGTATGCAAAGAAAGAACGCTCTTGCCCTCCGTCTACAAGAACTCGCAGCAGAGTTTGTAAACCGTGAATCAAACAAAACATCACTCATCACAATCACAAGAACCGAACTCACGAAGACGCTCGATAAAGTCTTTTTCTACGTTTCTGTATATCCCGAAGATGCGGAAGGTCCTGCCCTCGGTTTTCTCATGCGCAAGCGGGGTGAGTGTAAGGAGTACATAAAACAAAAAGCCCCTATGGCCCGCATTCCCCATGTTGAGTTTTTACTAGATACTGGGGAAAAGAACCGTCAAAGAGTAGATGAATTACTTAGCGAATAATGCTAGACTATCCTAACGGCCTGGTGGCGAAGAGGTAACGCTTCAGGTCTCTCAAACTGACTGTGCGGGTGAGGAGCGAATTCATTGAGCTCCGCAAGACCTTTTGAGATATTTTATGAGTTCACGAAGTAAAATATCCAAAAGGTGTACAGGTTCTGTAAGAACCGATTCCCGAGGAATCGAATCCGCGCTATAGTACTTAAACAATTTCATACAACGGCCTGGTGGCGAAGAGGTAACGCTTCGGTCTGCAAAACCGACATGCGCGGGTTCGATCCCCGCCCAGGCCTCAAAAAATAAAAGCATATTTAGGTATGCTTTTATTT
>CAYWWH010000038.1:0-6553 GCA_964462155.1 uncultured Candidatus Saccharibacteria bacterium
GACGTTTCAGGGAAAATAGTGTGTTCAGGAATACCGATAGTAATGTTCCCCAATTCATCAATAGCTGTGCGCTTGATGCCACGGAAGTCACGCATACGTGGAAGTGCAATATGTATGAGCTTCTCGAAGAAATCTTGCATACGCTCCCCACGAAGGGTTATCTGGTATCCAACTACATCACCTTCACGAACTTTAAATGAAGCAATACTCTTCTTAGCTCCTCGAGGCGCTGCTTTCTGTCCTGTCAAACGAGCGAGACGATCTTGGATAAGCTCTATTTTCTTTGCATCAGAAACTTTACCAATTCCTGTTGAGATGATTACTTTCTCTATCTTTGGTGCTTGCATTTTGTTGGTATATCCAAACTCACCTCGTAAGGCCTCAAACACGCTCTTTATTTTTTCGTTATACGTCTGCATACTACTTGCTTAATTTTGTTCCACTTTTCTTTGCGATACGAACATTTTTCTTCGTTGCTTCATCCTTTACAACACCAATACGAGTCTTCTTATTCGTCTTTGGGTCAACAAGCTGAACATTCGATACATTGATAGGGGCTGAAACTTCAACGATACCACCTCCCTGCTTCGTATCTTTCTTAGTCTTCTTGTGGTGCTTCTGAATATTTACACCTTCTACGATTACAGCTTGCAGTCGAGGGAAAGCACGGAGAACTTTTCCAGTTTTTCCTTTGTCCTTACCTGCGATGATTATTACATTGTCATTCTTGTGTATTTTCATGGTCTCGATATTTAGAGTACTTCTGGTGCGAGTGATGCGATACGCTGGTACCCAGCTTCAAGAATCTCTCGAGGAATAGGACCGAAGATACGGTTCGCTTTTGGCTCTTTCTTTCCTTTATCGAGTATCACTACCGCATTCTCATCAAACTTTATGTACGATCCATCTGCACGTCGTACTGGAGCTTTTGAACGGACTACAACTGCATGGAACACGTCTTTCTTCTTCACTGCCTTGCGTGGCTCAGCTACCTGAACTGAGATAACGACAATATCACCGATGCGAGCATAGCGACGCTTTGATCCACCGAGTACTTTAAATACACGGCCAATCTTTGCCCCTGTGTTATCTGCTATTTTTACTATTGATTGCGGTTGTATCATGGTAGTGTACTAGGCCTTAACAATGGTGAAACGCTTTGTTTTGCTCAAAGGTCGGCACTCGGTTATGGTCACCTTATCCCCTTCTTTCATTTCGTTGTTAGGATTGTGCGCATGGTACCGCTTCACTCGCTTGATGAACTTTCGGTACTTTGGGTGCTTTACAAATCGAGTAACAGCAACAACAACTGTCTCTTGCATCTTGTCAGAAACTACAACTCCTTGTAGTGTCTTTCCGTTTTGTGTTGTTTGAATATTTTTTGTCATATCGTTACTCTGTTACACGTGCTTCAGCACTCTTCACGCCAAGTTGGTACATGATTCGTGCGATTTCTTTTCGCAACACAGAACCTTCTTTTGTGTTACGTACTCGACTTCCTTTCATGTTGAAACGAAACTCTCGAAGGAGTGAACGCTTCTCGATCAAAAGCTTCTTGAGTTCGTTTTCCTCTTTTCCTGTAAATGTCTCTTTTTTCTTAGTCATACTAGTTGAAACGGTATACCACGTGTCGTGTCTCTATGCAAACTATTTCGCACGAGCAACAAAGCGTGTCTTAATGGGAAGCTTTGCCCCTGCTTTGCGTAGCGCCTCACGCGCTGTTGCCTCATCTACTCCATCAACCTCAAAGAGTAGTCGTCCTTTAAAAACTGGTGCTTCATATGCCTCCACATCTCCCTTTCCTTTACCCATACCAACTTCCGCTGCTTTCTGTGTGTATGGTCTGTCTGGGAAAATGCGAATCCAAATACGACCTGTTTTACCGAGGGCGCGATTCATCGTACGTCGAGCAGCTTCTATCTGGTTACTTCGGATACGTCCTTGTTCACATGATTTAAGACCGTACGAACCGAAACTAACCGTCACACCTCGCTGAGCTGGGTGCCTGTACTGGAGCGAGTCACGTCCGCGCTGCCATTTTCGATGTTTAACTTTTTTTGGTAGTAACATGGTAGTAATCTAAAATTCTTAACGGTTCCCCTTTCCTTGAGATGCTGGTTTTTGTTCAGTAGTCACATCGCCCTCAAAGATGTCTCCCTTATATATCCAAACCTTTACTCCAACGAGCCCGGTGTATGCGAGGTACGCTTCAGTACGCGCAAACTCAATGTCAGCTCGAAGTGTCTGAAGTGGAATACGTCCCTTTTTAATACTCTCACGTCGACTCATTTCAGCACCACCGATACGTCCAGCAAGAGCGATACGGACACCCTTTACATCTCGGTTAGCCATCACCTTTTCAACAGTTTGCTTAAGTACACGTCGAAACGCCATTCGCTTTTCAAGACCTTCAGCAACCATTTCAGCAACAACTTGCGCATTAGCTTCTGGAGTGCGTATTTCTTCAATGTCGAGCTTAACTTCCGGCATTTCACTTAGTTTCAACTCGGCGAGCTTCTTTGCGATATCTTTGTTGAGTTTCTGCACTCCCTCTCCACTTCGTCCGATGAGCATGCCTGGACGTGCGGTTTTGACAATGATACGTAGTGTTCCTTGTCCTCGCTCAATCTCAATATCAGCTATATACATCCCTTTGAGACGCTTTTTAAGCCACTCACGTAAAAGTGTGTCTGCTTTAAGGTACTCTTTAAAATGCTTTGTATCACGTACAAACCAACGCGACTTCCAGCCTCGTATGATTCCTAGTCTATGTGCGTATGGATGAACTACGTGCGTCATAATGTGTGTATATAAAAATTATTTGGTTACTGTCTCTTTTTCTTTCTTTGTTTTTTTAGCTTCAACTTTCTTTACTTCCTTTTTTACTACTTTTTTCTCTTCCGTCTTAACTTCTTGCACCTCTTCTTTTTTAACAACTGAAGCGAGAGGAGCGAGCTCAACATGGATATGTGAACACTCACGATGTATAGCTGAAGCTCGTCCAAATGCGCGTGGCATGTACCTACCAAAAGTAATACCCTTATCCACGGTGATGTTCTTTACAAAAAGATCCTCCGCGCGAATACTCGCATCTTTGTTCTGTGCATTTGCAAGAGCCGAGGCAATAAGTTTCTTCAAGGTAAGAGCTCCTTTCTGTGGCATAAACGAAAGCTCTTGAAGTGCTACTGCAACATTCTTTTTGACCATGGCACGCGCAACGATACGTACTTTACGTGGTGCTTGTCTGTTGTTTTTTAGGAATGCTCGCATGGTGTTCTTTTATTTCTTTGAAGCTGCTGCTGATTTAGCTGCTTTAGCTGCCTGTATTTCAGCTGCTTTTCGAGCTTGCTCAAGCTCTTTCTGAATCTTACCTCCGTGTCGTAGGAACTTCGTTGTTGGTGAAAATTCTCCAAGTTTGTGTCCTACCATTTCTTCTGTGCAGAGAACATCGATGTGATTCTTGCCATTGTGAACACCGAACGTGAATCCAACCATTTCAGGACTTATCGTACAGCTTCGTGACCACGTCTTAATAACACCCGTTTCTTGTGGTTTCTTCCCTTCTATTTTTTTCAAAACTCGAGGGTCTACGTATGGTCCTTTTTTAAGTGATCGTGTCATAAGTGTTACTAAAAATGCTCGTGGGCGAGCGTGCGCACATACTACGCAACGCTTACCCTATTGTCAATTATCTTACTTCTTTCTCTTACCTACTTTGCGTCGTGAGACGATAAGTGCGTTACTATACTTCTTTGGTCTCCTTGTCTTGTGACCCTTACCCGTTGGCTTACCAAAGATACTTCGTGCACGCCTGTGTCCACGACCTTGCTTACCTTCACCTCCTCCGTGTGGATGGTCAACAGGATTCATTACTGTACCACGTACGGTTGGGCGAATACCGAGCCACCTACTCCTTCCTGCCTTTCCTATCGTTATGAGCTGGTGCTCTTCGTTTGAAACAACACCGATAGTTGCCCATGCTGCACTGTTAAGCTTACGAACTTCTGTTGAAGGCATTTTAAGGTGTGTATGGGTTCCGTCTTGTGCAACAACGATAGCTGAGGTGCCTGCTGAACGTACGAGGCGTGCTCCTGCTCCTGGCTTCGTCTCTATGTTGTATACCTCAAGACCGATAGGTATCTCTCGAAGTGGCATACGAACTCCTGCATCTGGTTTTGCTGTTTCTGATACGATAAAAGTGTCTCCTACTTTCATTGCTCGGTGAGCAGTGATGTAGCGTCTCTCTCCATCAGCGTAGCAAATGAGTGCTATGTATGCGCTCCTGTTTGGATCGTACTCAATCGTCTCAACCTTAGCTGGTATGTCATGTTTGTCGAATGTGAAATCAATCGTGCGGAACTTTCGCTTGTGTCCACCGCCCATGTGACGAGAGGTGATGCGACCTTGCGCGTTGCGTCCAACAGCACGCTTCCCTCCTGTCGTGAGTGCTTTGTTTGGAGTTGTACTAGTAACCACACTCTTGTATGAGCGAGTTGTCATGTGTCTCCGTGATGCAGTTGTTGGTCGATACTTTTTCATCTTATTTCTTGTTACTTATGTGTACTATGCCAAATCTATCTTGTCACCTTTCTTCAAAAATACACACGCTTTCTTAAGGCCACTCTTCGTACCTCGGCGTCCTCGTGATCGTGCGACATATACGCGTGCATTTTTGCGAACAATAGTCACCTTGCGTGGTGTTACTCCGTAGAGTGCACGTACTGCAGCAACCACATCTCGTTTTGTTGCATCCATAGCTACCTCAAAAACGTACGT
This sequence comes from uncultured Candidatus Saccharibacteria bacterium, assembly GCA_964462155.1. Classification (GTDB taxonomy): domain Bacteria; phylum Patescibacteriota; class Minisyncoccia; order Phycocordibacterales; family UBA12088; genus UBA12088. The sequence continues at coordinate 4,777 of CAYWWH010000038.1, forward strand.
TCCTACAACAGTCATCGTAAGTGCCTTCTCAGTGATGTGAGGGGTCAAAATGATAGTTCCAGGTGCTTTCGTAAGGTTCATACCTGCATCTGCTTTTGGCTTCGAAGCTTTCTTCACTTTAGTGTCAGCCTTCTTCTCTACCTTTACAGCTTTCTCCTTTTTCTCTTCCTTTGTTGAATTAAAAATCGCCATACGTTTTATTTCGTTTTTGTAGTCTTCTTTCTACCTTCGATTACTTTCACTGCCTCATCTCCACCGACAACTACGAGGTACTTGTACTTTAAAACATCTACAGGGTTCAAGCTTGCAACATCTCCAAGGAGAACGTTGCCAAAATTCCTGAAACTCTTTTCTGTATTTAGATCAAGCTTATTCTGAACAATGAGAGCAGTATTCTTTCGTTTTGTTGCGAGCTTGTCAAAACCATCTATCTTTGCAAGTGAGAGAAGTGAGGTTTTTGCATCCTTGGTCTTTGGTGTTTCAAACATCATTGCGTCAAGGAAAAGGATCTCTTTGTCCATAAATTTCTTTGTGAGTATGGTGTAGAGAGCTTTCACGCGCATCTTCTTGTTTATCTTTTGCTTGAAAGTTCGCTCGCTTCGTGGTCCATGAGTGATACCTCCTCCACGCCAGATAGGTGAACGACGTGAGCCATGGCGTGCGCTACCAGTACCTTTTTGCTTCCATGGTTTCTTTCCTGTTCCTGCAACCTCCGATCGATCCTTAGCGTGAGCAATAGGAGTACGAGCGTTTGCTTGCATTGCTGTTACTACTTGATGTACAAGATTTGCGTTCCATTTCACATCAAAAACTGTTTCGGGAAGTTTGATAGTTCCTGCCTCTTTACCTTGTATGTTGTATAGTTTTGCTTCCATAGTAGTAAGAATTACATTCCCTTAACTTCAATAAGTGTACCAGGACGTCCAGGAACAGCTCCTTCGACAAAAAGCTGGTTTTTCTCTTTATTAACACCGACAACCTTAAGGTTCTTTACCGTAATACGAGTTCCTCCCATTCTTCCTCCCATTCTCTTTCCTTTTGGAACACGGCAACGAAGCCCACCTCCGATTGATCCAGGAGATCGTTCGTTGTGTTTCTGTCCATGAGTACGTGGACCACCACTAAAGCCGTGGCGCTTTACAACACCTTGGAATCCTTTTGCCTTTGAAAGTCCTGAAACGACGATTTTGTCTCCAACAGCAAAAGCTTCATCAACAGTGATAACCTTTCCCTTTTCAACTGACACAGTCTCACCCTCTTCTGCCCTATACTCACGGAAATATCTAAATAATCCTTTGCTTTTTTGAGCTTTGTTAACCTTGCTTTCTTTCTTTTCACCAAAACCAAGCTGAACAGCACTGTAGCCATCTTTTTCTTCTGTTCGAATATCTGTAACGGTATTTGGTAGAGCTGAAAGTACCGTAACAGGGTGAACACGACCCTTCTCATCGAAGATTTGAGTCATGTATTCTTTTGTTGCGAGAATAAATTTCATGTTTTTCGTCTTAGGGCTTTGTAAACGGATGCAATTCGAGGCGCGCAAACAAAATATTTCGAGTCGTATTATAGATACGATGAGAAGTATTTTGTGAAGCGCAACGATGAAGTGCGTTCGTTTACAAAGTCCTAACTAAAAAGGCCTACACTGAACCTATAGCCAGTGAGGCTTGCGGTCCAGAGGTTCCCCTGAAATGCTGTCGTTGGGAACGTGGCGTACCTTTCGGTACTTCTAGTAGCTCTGACACTATACATGACCATAAAAAAAATGCAACCCTGT
>CAYWWH010000039.1:0-3119 GCA_964462155.1 uncultured Candidatus Saccharibacteria bacterium
AGTACTTTATTTTACTGCATCCTTGAGACCCTTTGCAGCACGGAATTTTGGCACGCGCATTGCTTTTATTTGGATAGTCTCTCCAGTACGTGGATTGCGTCCTGTTCGAGCTGGTCGCATCTTTGTTGAAAAGATTCCGAGACCTGCGATAGAGGCTTCATCACCAGCTTTTAGTGAGTCCGCAATTGCAGAAATAAAAGTCTCTACTGCACGTTCTGCATCTGCTTTAGTGCCACCAAGTACACCGTGTACTTTTTCTATAATGTCTGCCTTGTTCATGAGATAAATAAGGTTAAATAATTGTATCGCTAGTAATGACCACGTGATGTGTGGTGTCTGAAAAAAGTATACAGTACACCGTTTTGTGCGCAACACCTTTCCACAGGTCAAACTGGATTACAGTTTTTTATATCTATTGAGAATTTTGCATGCTCAAACTTTCACACAAAATTTTAATTATTTTTTATAAAAGAGTGTACAAAGAGCGCACTTACCGTTTGTATGCACATAAAATGGCTTAATTGTGCTATTTTTTATCATTACCTTTTTTATACACAAACAAACTACACAGGTTACTAAAAACAAATCAAAGCATGTGAAGGAAAACACTGTATTCATGTACAAAACCGTAAAAATGTATTGAAAAATAAGAAAACATTAGACAATAATTTTAAATAATTTCAATAGTTTAAAATGTCTTTACATTGTGTCGTTTTAGTCTACTATTCGAAACAGACGATTGGCATAGGGCTGATCAAAAAAATCAAAGACGGGGGTTTTATGGACCTAATTCAGAAAGTGTTCCTTAACTATGTCCAAGGATGGTGTGCGGGTGACATCAAGTCAGGTGAGACAAATATCATTCCTGGTGCAAAAAAACGCAGCATATCTTCAAGCAGTCCAATGGGTAAAATCACCATCACAGATATCCATGTGCGTGGCGAAAACTCAGTATTCTACGGGTGGATCATTGCAACAATGAACAATACCGCCGTCTGGAAAATGGATTACCATGGCTCATACCCCAAGAAAGTCGGCCCGTTCCTCAGGGATTGCATTAAAGACGGTCTTTCAACTGGGGAATTCCTTGGTGGTCGAGGACCGCACGTTGTACGGATGGATGTTTACACATATCATAATTCCTGTAAATTAAATGGATTCAATGATTTTTGTGGGAGAGAAGAAATTATTTTTACCCCTTCCACTAAAAAATTCGGCGAACGAATCGGGTGGATGGAGTATACCGGACATTCCATCTAGCAACCACACTCATACGCTCCCATACGCAAAATGCGTATGGGAGTGGTTTAAAAAAAACGACTCAATTGAGTCGTTTTTTTACAATTCTCTATCGAGCGTACTCTATCGCCCTATTCTCCCGTATCACCGCAATCTTTATTTCTCCTGGGTATTTAAGATCTTGCTCTATTTGTGTCGCTATCTTTCGTGCTAATTCACGCGCTTCTAGATCGCTTACTTCTTCCGGTTTTACAAAAATACGTACTTCTCGTCCTGCTGCTATAGCGTAACTCTTATCAACTCCAGCAAATCCATTTGCAATAGTCTCAAGGTCTCTCAGTCGCTTGAGGTAGTTTTCAACAGAATCACGACGTGCACCGGGGCGTCCTCCTGAAATAGAATCCGCAACCTGTATAATGATAGATTCTGGTGTTTCGTAAGGGTACTCCTCATGATGGCTCTGCATAGACTGAATTATCTTCTCGTCTACACCAAACTTCTGAAGTATTCTTCGCCCAATCTCAACGTGTGTACCTTGCACCTCATGGTCAACTGCTTTTCCTATGTCATGTACGAGCGCTCCTGCTCGAGCTACGTTTACATCAGCACCAAGCTCTTCAGCAAGAAGTCCTGCTATATGTGCCATTTCTACTGAATGCTGAAGGACGTTTTGCCCGTACGAGGTACGGAAGTGTAAGCGTCCGAGAACCATGAGTACGCGTGGATCAAGGTTTACTACACCAACCTCATACGCAGCTTGTTCCGCTTTTTCCTTGATAATGCGGTTTATTTCATCAGTTGCTTTCTGTACATTCTCCTCAATCTTCGCTGGCTGAATACGTCCATCGATAATGAGGTTTTCAAGAGCAACACGCGCTATTTGGCGACGAACAGGGTCAAAACATGAAAGTGTGATAAGTCCTGGAGTGTCGTCTATGAGCACGTCGACTCCTGTTGCACGTTCAAATGCACGAATATTTCTTCCCTCCTTTCCAATTATCTTTCCTTTTATGTCTTCATTTGGAAGTGCTATTGATGTAGTAAGTACATCAGTTGTTACCGCATTCCCAAGACGATGAATAGCGGTCGTGAGAATATCCATTGCTTTTCGCTCAAGTTTCTCTGCTCCAAAGCGTTCAAGTTTCTGCATGCGTACAACCATGTCTTCTTGACTCTCGCGCTCAAGACGCTTCATGAGTTCTTCTTTAGCATCTTCTTTTGAAAGACCTGCTATACGTTCAATCTCTTTTTCAATTTGACCCTTTAGTTCATCGACACGAGCTTTTACACTGTGCACTTCTTCAATCTTAGCTTTTACGTGCTCAACCTCACTATCAAGATCGTTTTGGCGCTTATCAAGAAAAGCTTCTCTGTCAATTATTCGAAGCTCTGACTTTTTGAGGAGCTCCTGCTTCTCCTTTATCTCTTTCTGAGCTTCACTTTTAAATTCTTCAATTTTCTTTTCTGACGCTTCTTCTAAGTTCTTAACTTTTTCTTTTGCTTCGAGCATCATTTGTTTGATCTCGAGCTCTACACTCCCGCGCTTACCCGCTGCTACGATGTAGCGCAGGTAGTACCCAAAGGCTACAGAAGCAACGGCAACTATGAGGAGTAGTGCTATTACAAGTGGTGACATAGTAAAACTGTGAGACAGTTCCCACATTACATGCCCAGTGTTTAGGGTAGAAGAAAAAACAGCTAAAAATAAAGATTATTTTCAGTCTCTATACCTACTTTGTGGATTTTCAACTTACCTGTAAACAAGAAATACATGCAACTTTGGAAACGATTCCTCTCTATTATTCAATAATTATGCAATCATTTGCTCAATACATTCGCATTGTAGCAGAGAAAACGCATTTTGCATATGGTCAAGCAAA
>CAYWWH010000039.1:3219-6439 GCA_964462155.1 uncultured Candidatus Saccharibacteria bacterium
CTATTGTGCAAAGTAGGCCTTTGTCGTTTCAAACGCCCTGTCAAAAGAAACACCCGTTCCGCCAAACGACTGTGTAGTAATTGGAGTGTCAAGGTTTTTTATTTTTTCTTCTTCAGTTTTTGGTGGTACAAGTTCCCAGTAGTACTCATTTCCGTCAACAAAAACACCAACAACTTCTCCCATCTCACTTGCTGGTACAGTAAACTCAAACTCTTTCTCGTCTATAACCTGTGCACACACCACCTCATCTAGAGGAGCTTTGGTAGTAATCGAGAGTGTCATTTGTTCTGGATACGATTCTCTCACAACACCTTCTCCAGAAACAGTGTAGCAAGGGGTGGGTGTTTGTAGCACACCACGAAATACATGGGAGTTCCCGACATACTCATGTTCAAGCACGATTTCTTTCTTGTCTTCCGTTTGGTTTGGGGTTGTTGTCGCATCTTTTGGCTCAAGATCTAGAACGTCTTCATTCTCTTCTTTCACTTTTTCTAGAGTACCTACTATTTCATCAGCTATTTCAAATGCTTTCTTGTAGAGAGCCGAGGCATCGTCAGTACTTCCAAGTTTTTGTGCTATCTCTCCTCGTAGTACGAGAGCTGCTGCATCCTTGATGCGTTTATTCACATACTCGACATCTCTCTCATCATTTCCAATTTGTGTAAGGAGTACTGAACGAGCGTCTTCAATACGTTCCTCAGCTTCTTTTCTTTTTTCGTCTACTCCTACCCCCTGTACTACATCCCCCTCTTTCACTTCAGCGGTAGTTGAGGCTTCTCCTTCCCCGTCTACATTCTCAGGTTCACTTTGCATATCTGGGTATATCTCAAAGGAGAAGAGATGAGCGACTTCAAGAAGCTGGGAAACTTTCTGAAACGCAGCGGAAGATTCTTTGAAAGCATCATAGGCCTCCCCTAAATCGTACCTCGTAAGAGCTTCTTCACCTTTCCCTAAGACTTCTTTTCCATACGTAATCTGAGCATTTGCTTGAGTATATAAATCACTATCGGGGCCAATCTTTTCAAGAAGACCTTCTACGCTTCCGAGGAGCTCGTACGCGCGGTTTTTAGACCTATAGGTAGCTCGTTCTCGCATGTTAGGTGAATTCGCTTTATCTGTGTCATTTTCTACAGCGCTTTTCTCAGACTCATCAGCAAGTACGATGACTTCTTCGTTCTCTATCTTTTCTTCAGCTTCTTCACGAATCTTCCCTGCCTCCATAGCAACGGTGCGCACTTGGCTTACGAGTTCACGTGCACTTTCATCCTCTTCACCTTCTTTCTCAACAATAATGCGAGCAAGCATTGCTTCGTGTGTTTCAAGTGTATCCTCTAGCATTCCAGAAGTCTCAGCAGCTAAAACAGGATCACTCTTCTCGACAGCAAGCGCCTGTTCAACAATAGCTCCTGTATGCTCAGCAAAAAGTTTTGCAACCTGTTCCCTTTTTTCATTATCAAGTCTACCCTCAGCAGCCAATTGTCCCGCCTCTAAGAGACGTCGCTCTGCACGCTCTTGTTCCCACGCAAGAAGCGTTTCCGTATCACCATCACTTATGAGCGCGGTTTTAAGTTCTTCATTGATATTAACCTTCACTCCGTACAGCAAGTCCCCAGGAAGAGCATCGTCTGCTGCGAGAGAAACTCCAAACGAGCTACTCGTCACTGTTAAAGCGATAATGAGCGCACCCGAAAGGTGGTGCGCTCTGAAAAAAGTAAATGGTGAAAAACGAAGTGAAGCATGCTCTTTTTGCACTCGTTCACGTATTGGCTTATATGCCATGTACTCAAGCAAGTGTTCACGCATGAGAGACTTCTCATCTTTCGTGAGCCGTATGTTCTGTGTTGCTTCTTTAAATTGTTTCTCTAATTGGTTCATGGTTTTTAAGAACGCTTTTTGTTTTTTTTCTTTTTTCCTTTCTTGTTTGTATGAATAGGGTGCCGGGTGCGTTCTTGCTGTTTTTTTATTTGTCCACTTTCTGAGTACGCGTGCTCTTTGAGCCATGCTAAACCCCTGTGAATGCGAACGGAAATCGTGTTGACCGGCTCTTCCATAATGAGTGCCATCTCAGCGGGCATGAGCCCATCTACGTAGCGCATCATAATAACCTTTCGATGCTGATCCGGCATACGACGAAGGATGTCTGGTATCTTTTGAGCATCGAGTGAAAATTCGAGATCTTCACGACTTCCTTCGACAAGTTCTTCAAAGGTACTTTCAGGAACTTCTTGATTCGTAAGAAGAGCATCCAAAGATTCAGATTTCTTTTTACGATACTCGTCGATAATGAGGTGATTTAATGTACGATAGAGAAAGGGTTTAAAATTGTCTACCGTATTACCTTTTACAAGGTAATCCCACGTTTTCATGAACGTATCGGAAACAATATCTTGTGCTCGTTCTTTATCGGAAACACGAAAATAGCAGTGCCTGTATAAGGCATCTGCGTACTCTTCAAATGCTTTGAGATACGCCCTTTCTTGCTTCATGTATCACCTCTTTACTATTGACGATTAAAACGGGGCACTCTTACGACGAAAAATATAGCTTTTTTACCCATACCCCGTGGTCAGTTGTAATAGAGTACGTAAGAGACTATCTCAAAAAACGACTCCGCGCAACGATTTTTAAGGGAAAGTTTTTATATTTTGTGGCCAAATTATGAGAGTTTTTGGATTTCCTTAACTAGCTCAGGGAATTGTTCCATATTGAAGTGCCCTCTATCTGTAAACTCCTTGAATTCTGCTGTTTTGTAGTACTCCTTAAATAGTTCGAAGCTTTCAAATGGCACTGATGTATCGTCTGTACTGTGAAAAAACATGACTTTTTTCACCTTTTCGTCAATAATCTCAGTATTTTCAAGGGTAAAACTTGACTGCTCTCTATCAGGATATGCTTTGTTGGTAAAGTATGGAGCAACGAGAAAAAGTGCTGGGGTTTCAAACGGTAGTTTGTTTTCTGATAAGTACTTAAGGAGAAACATGGCCCCAAGTGAGTGCCCAATAAGGATAGAAGGTGTATGTATCGCTTCATACACTCGCATAAACCATAGCTTCCAGAGTTCGTAGTCGGCGTTGTCGCTTAACGGCATACGGGGAGCATACACAGCGTACTCACTACCAAGTTCCCGTGAGATACTTGTCTTCCAGTCGCAAGATGGCTTAAGGCGTTCGAGTTGAATTTCTTTGGTGCGCAAATCTTCAACGTACGCTTCCTGAGATGG
>CAYWWH010000040.1:0-6179 GCA_964462155.1 uncultured Candidatus Saccharibacteria bacterium
CCGAAAATTTTTAGGAGGTCGGACCTCCTAAATACATTGTGGTGTAATATTCTAAAGGTACTCGGTACTTTTGGTTTTCAGGTACCTTTGGTTTTCAGTAAGTAGATTACACACCAATCTTCCAAACTCCTTTTTCTAGGAATGCCTCGATTGTTTGACGGTGTGCTTTATTTATAAGATTTGAATGTTGTAGTTTGTTCCTTTTTGCATATTCTCGTAGCGATATCACCTCTTTTCCTTCAAGGTATGCCAGTCTTTTGTGGTAACTGTTTGTTAATGCACGCGACACTATTTCCTCCATTATCTTTGTATCACCCTTTTCATCATACTGTTTAAAAGCACTGTAGTATTGTGCTCGATTTACAAATGCAATGTTTATAGGTACATATCCTTCGCGGATAAGTAGGTAATTATTTAGAGCACGCCCCATCCTTCCGTTACCATCAACAAACGGGTGAATGTGTTCAAACGTTAAATGTAGTTTTGCTATTCGTTTAACAATATGTTCATGAACACGAGAATGGTACGTACTCAACATTTCAACAAGCAAATTTTCGATTTTGGCAGGATCGGCGCCAACATGTGAACCTACACGTACCCATTCATTTTCTATCCTAAAGCGTCCAGCAACATCATCTCTGATATTTGAAAGTAAAATTTTATGGAGAAAAGTTATAATTGGTAAAGAGATTTCAGCCTCTACTGCTTTGGTGTCGAGATACGAAACAACACGTGCTAGATTTTTTGCTTCGAATATTTCTCGCTCGCTCACGTACCTGTCGAGGTCTATCTGCAACAATATTTTTTCAGTTTCTTCAAGTGATAATGTGCTGTTTTCAATAGCATTAGAGTTGTATACATGTTCCGGAACCTCAGCTTCGTTTAGTATTGTTAGTAAGGACTCTTTTCCTGGAAGAGCTATATAGTACCGATTTCTCAGTTCTTGAATCACTTTGAGTGCTTTTGTAGTCTTTGACATGTATATAGTATACACTTTTTCACGTTTTTGGCAACCTAAATCGTGAAAATGATGAAAATAACGCATTTTTTCACGATTAAAGATTGGTTTAAACAGACCCAAAGCAGAGGTGTTTTGTAGTGCAATATTCTAAAGGTACCGGGTACCTTTGGTTTTTAGTACCTCACCCACTATCTAAAACCACCTTATTAAAAAACGTCACATTAGTACACGGTCGTGTACTAATGCCCGAAAGTAAACTACCATCGGACTTAGGTCCGGTGCTAGTTTACTTTTACCAATTTGCTTTCGGTTTATTGTGTACCCTTTGGTGATATGTTCGCGCAGCGTCTTCGTCGCCCATTGTCTAAACTGTGTTGCTGTTTTTGAGTTTGCACGGTACCCCACGGAGAGAATCACATCGAGGTTGTAGTGTTGTACATCACGTTCCACTTCCCTTCGACCTTCTTTTTGAACTATCCGGAAATTCCGGATAGTTGAAATTTCTTCAAGTTCCTTTGTTTTAAAGATATTCTTAACGTGTTCATTTATCGTGCGAACATCAACACCAAAGGCTTCCGCTATCTGCTTCTGTGTTGCCCACAAGGTCTCATGTGTAAAATCACCTCGGAACTCTATTGCCCCGTTCTTTGCTTGGTAAATAACCACTCCTTTTTGTGTGTTTTTTTTCATACAATCTCTGTGTTCCCAGTATATCACCCGCCTCCTCACAACGTAATTACCACTTTTGTACTACACAAATTAAGGAGGTCGGACCTCCTTAATAAATGTATAGTGTAATATTTCGGTTGTTTCAAATTGTATTTAGATTCCAATGGTATTCATTAATCGCAAAAACGTTTCTTCGGTTTCTTTTGTGATCCCTTCAAAAAACATTGTCATTCCATTATCAAGTTCAGTATCTTCTACATAATGCTTTCTTGCATATTCTAAGTGCTCTATCGTGAATTCTTCATCTCCACGAAAACCAAAATAATTTTTTAACTGCGACATTCTTTCAAGAATCTCAAATCCTGAAAATAAATAGTCTTCAAAAAATTCTTGAATAATCTCTTCCTTTGTCAAATTTCTACCATCCATTTCTACATTTTCTTTATTCTGACTTGAACCTTCCTCTCTTTTTCTCTTAGAAAAAATTTTTTCATAAAAACTGTCTGGCATGTGTACCTGTGAAATATCAAAGGCACTTTTTAATTCTTCTTCCACATGCTCTGAAAAATGAAAACGCATTTTGTGACCCTTCTCATGAGCTTCAGTGATACTCATTTGTTTTTCAGTAAGTTTTTTACCCGTTAATGGAAAAACATAATACAGAGGGATAACGTCAGAGTCTGGTTCATTATCTGTAAATTCAATGTTTGTTTTTGTCTCAATTTCTTTAAGATTTTCATCAAATTGACGTTCGATATCTTCTCTTGATTTAGGATGATTAAGAATCTCATTTAAATACTCTTCTTCTATTAAAACACCGCTCTTTTCACCGCGTAAAAATGATCCCTCAAAAGAATCATCTTTGTTCCATACATCATTTAAATACCACTCTCTCTTTCTTTTCTCTCCCTCAATAAAACGATCGATAATTTGTGAACGGATTGTCTTATTGTGCATCCTACTTACCAGTAATTCTGTATCATTTCCTTGATAGTTTGCACATTCTTCAACACTTATCAAAACATTTTTTTCAAGTTCAATTTTCACTTTTGTTGGACCTTCCATACTTAATATAATAATAGTATCCCTTACTTATTTATTAAGTATACCACTCACCTTCGCACAACGTAATTACCACTCTTGCAATTTAAATATCATTAAATTGATGTTGAATATGCTACTATGTGCGTATGAAGTACGTACTTATTGGTGCGGGTGGATTTGTACTACTCTTTTTTATGTTTCGAGATTCAAGCACGGTTACTGACTTCCCTCGTAAGGAGGGGCCTATCGTTGCATACGGTGATAGTTTAGTTTTTGGAGTGGGCACAACTCCCGGAAACACGTTTGTCGATGAGCTTTCACGGCGCATCGGTGAAAAGATAGTGAATCTCGGTGAGGCAGGAAACACGACCGCAGATGGACTCATGCGGATTCGTGAGCTTGAAGCACTTGAACCACGGCTCGTCATCATACTCCTCGGAGGAAACGACACGCTTCGTCGTATTGACCCCAAAGACACCTTCGCAAATCTTTCTACACTCATTGAAACACTTCACGCTAAAGATACTGCTGTTCTTTTGATCGGTATCACCGGTGGCTTCTCGTATGGGAGTCAGTACGAAACGGAGTTTGAAGAGCTCGCAGAGAAACATGGTGTCGCGTACGTGCCGAATATTTTAAGCGGGCTTATTGGTCGCTCAGAATACATGGCAGATGCGATACATCCTAATGATGCGGGGCACAAACTTATGGCTGATAAAATAGAACCAACACTTCGCGAAGTTCTTGAGGGAGAGAAAAAGTAAAATCCCCCCAAGCCAAAGCTTGGAGGGATTCATTTAGCGCCTTTATTGTAGGGTGTGGGCGGTCACATGGGTTCCCTACTCACCGCTGTTGCTCTCCACCAGACCGCGGAACGTCTTTGGTGGCGACTCGACTGTTTTCTTGCGTACCGTCGAGCGTACTAATATGTATTATAGCACCTTTGGAACTTCTGTCAATATACTAAAAATACGTTAAAACCTTTTGCTTTTATTGACTTTTATAGTACAATCACACGAAATATGGCCCTATCGTCTAATGGTTAGGACATCACCCTCTCACGGTGGTAATCCGGGTTCGAATCCCGGTAGGGTCACAGTTGACAAAACAGAAAAGCATTGTCTAATCAGACAATGCTTTTCTGTTTTAGCACACAAACTGCTTTGTGTGCGGGTCAACTGTGAAGGCGGAGACATAATTTCTTCGCGCTTCCTAGCGAAGAAATTAGTTGAGCCTAGGTCGCACTACAAGGGCATTTCCATTTTTCTAACTCCATGCAGTCGTAAGAAAAATTGGTCAAGAGCACTTAGTATTTTGAGCACAGAGTGCGAACAAATACTTAGTGACTCATGACCACATCATATAACTTTGCATGCGAAGCATTCAATAGAAATCGAAACGGATACCACCGTGACGGGTGATGGCAGGGATGCACTGCGTGCATCCTTTTTTCAATGAGTAGACAAAAAATCGTAATACGCTAGTATCTTGTGAGAACATAGGACAAACAGCCAACAAACCCTTAATTACGGAGAATGCCATGAGTAAGAATACTGCTGTAGCTGTCGTTGGTGCTGGATCGATTGGAAAGCATCTTATTGGGAGATTGGGACAAATTGGAATCCCGATTTCATTTATTCGAACTAGTAGAAAGACTGAATCTCAAAACACAAAACCTTTCAACGAACTCTTAAAAGATAAGCATCCACAAGCAATTTTTCTTTCTATACCAACGACAGATCATGGAGAAATTGCATATACGTACATTATGACTGCAGTTGAAATGGGAATACCTGTAATCACGTGCGAGAAAGGTGCATTAGCGTATTACGCAGATGTCTTACGACCTTACTCACATCTCATCGGGTACAGTGCAACAGTGGGTGGTGGAACGCATATGCTCAGATACGTTCAAAATCGTTTTATACATCTTTCTGGACCCGTTGAAATTCAAGCAGTTATAAATGGAACGCTCAATTATATTTTCGATGAAATGTCACGGGGGAGGAGTTTGGACGAAGCATGTAAAGAGGCGTGTAAACTAGGGTACGCTGAGCCTGGGGCAACCGACCCGCTCAGTCTCATAAACGGTGAATTGTTTGACATCGTTTTGAAGACCTGTGTCGTACTTAACATTGGTTTAGGAATTAAAAACCATATTTCACCTCACGACATTCTTCACTACCCACTCTCAGAAGATGATCTCGAAACATTGGCACGAGATGGGGCTGAGTACCGATTTGTTGTTTCGATTTCCAATGGCACCAAACTCCCTATGCACTCTTACCACAAACATATTTTTACCATCAAAGAGTGCGACCGTGTTTGGAACGTGGTAGCTGGCTTTAAGCGAGTTTCTACGTCGGATACATGGCTTCCAAGTGGCGTAAGTAACGCTATTCATATTACTGAGGGTAAGCTCGGTGCTGGGGGAAAATACACTCTTACTGGCCCCGGTGCAGGAGCTGAACCTACAACATCAGCCATGCTTGCAGACTATTACAGAATCTGCTCTCCGTGAGTCCTGTCTTGTTTATCTTGTACCATCGAAGGCCTAGCGATTTGTTCGCTAGGCCTTTTTGTTATTTTAGAAGAGTTTCTATATTCCAAAATGAATAATACTACAACACAAAAATTTAAATTTAATTGTACCTGTCCCCAATAATGTTTTAACAATAAAAAAGGCGCCTTTGGGAAAGCGCCTTGTATCTCAAACCCAGGTTTTACAAGTTTTACTCGACCTTGATAGGTCTAACCCAAGTTTCATCTGAATTTCTGTTCAATGTTCCCGGACACGGGCATTTTCCCCATTGCCCAGTTGTTGAAGGATAAACATCACCTTCTTCTAACTCAGTCCCTAGAGGAAGTCGAGCTCCCTGTGTAATATTACCTGATACTGGATGTTGAATTTTCTCCATGTAATCCATTTTTTCCTCCATCGAAGAAGTTGAACTATTTCGTCTCTACGTCTCCCAGAAATGATACTATCATACAAATAAACTACTTAAAAATAGTTTATTACATTCATTTTTGGATTACTATTTCAATTCCCTGTTTGTGTGGGAAGGGTATAGGGGTACTATTGTTGTGTAGAAATATTTTGAAAATGTATGAGCGTACACTTTAATTTTCTCTTGTCCGTCTTCGTGACTTCCACAGTAAATCTTATGCTCCATGCTGGGATGTATTTTCTCTTTTTGAAGGATTTCTTCGCTCGTTATCCTGTCGGACCTCAAGAGTACGTACAACAACTTATCCGCCCAACAGATGAACTCGTGATTTGGGCTCTACTTCTATCCGCACTTGCTTTTGGATTTTTTATTACCACGGTACTACAATGGTCGTGTGCAAGAACTTTTAGCTCTGGCTTAAAGTATGGCTGTATACTCGGATTTCTTTACTGGTCTTCGATTAATTTTGGACTCTATTCTGCACAAAACATTTTTTCGTTACCCAGCACTATCGCTGACATAGTTTGCAGTACTTTTGCAATGACTATCTCAGC
>CAYWWH010000041.1:0-5886 GCA_964462155.1 uncultured Candidatus Saccharibacteria bacterium
AAAAATATGCCAAAGAGAACATACCAACCAAAAAACAAGAAGCGAAAGACGACACACGGCTTTCTCGTTCGTATGCGCACTCCAGGAGGAAAGCGTGTTATAAGACGACGAAGGGCTATGGGCCGTAAACGCCTCGCAGTATAGTAGGATAACCTCGCGAAAGCGGGGTTTTTTGTTCATTGAGAGTAATGAGTAAAAAAGTCGTGAGCAAAAATTTTTAACTCTGGGCTCACTACTCATTACCCACTACTCACAACATGTTGTGATATATGCAATTAATACTATTTTTTATAAATTAAACTCTACGTGTATACTGAGCATATGCTTAAAAAGAACCAGCGACTATCAAAGAGTGAATTTGCGAATCTTCTCAAAAAAGGAAGGAGAATTCATAGTGACCACCTCACTCTTGTGTATGTGCCGAGTGAAAGCACTAAGTGTGGTGTGGTGGTGAGTAAAAAGGTCGCTAATAGAGCACATGCGAGAAACCTACTTCGGAGACGCGTGTACGATATTTTTGGTAAAAACCTGACCATTTTGGGAAACAAACACATTGCTCTGCTAACAAAATCGAGCATTACAAAGCTTTCATATACTGAACTTGCGCAATGCATAGAAGATGGTATTCATAAAACCATGTAATAGTCGGAGAGGTCATTTTAGGGTAGAATAGCGAACATGATATCTGATTTTTTTCACGCAACAGTATATACACCACTCTATAACGCTCTCATTTTACTCCTCGACCTTGGTCCATGGATGGATCTCGGTATCGCTGTTATCGTCCTTACAGTAGTTGTTAAAACGTTCCTCTTTCCTCTTTCGCTTAAAGCTGCACGAACCCAGCGAATTTTAAAGAAAATAGAAGCGCCAATGAAGGAGCTTCAAGAGAAGTATAAAGACAATAGAGAGGAACTTGGGAGAAAACTTCTCGAACTCTACCGAGAACACAAAGTTAACCCATTTTCGAGTTTTCTCGTACTTTTTATTCAACTCCCTGTTATCCTCGGTCTTTATTTTGTGTTTCTTAAAGGAGGACTGCCAAATGTTGATGTAAACCTGCTCTACAGCTTTGTAAAGAATCCTAAAGAAGTTTCCATGATGTTTTTAGGACTTGTTGATATGGCGGGAAAAAACATTCCTCTTGCAGTCATGGCTGGTATTACTCAGTATTTTGTGGCCCACCTCTCCCTTCCCCCTAGTAGCCCGAGGAGCGAACAAGCGACATTTCAGGAAGATTTTGCTCGCTCGCTTCAACTTCAAATGAAGTATGTACTTCCTGTTGTTATTGTCTTTTTTGCGTACGTGGCAAGTGCCGCAGTTGCACTTTACTGGATAACAGGTAATATCTTTGCTATTGGACAAGAGCTCTACGTGAAAAAGCGTATGGAGCAAGAAGGAATGTAATATATGGACGATACTCAAATAAAAAACAGCATACAAGAACTTCTCGAGAAACTCGGTGTCGTTTTCGATTCCATTCTTGTTGAGGATGTCGCAGGACAAAAGATGTTTACCATTCAAACAGCTGATAGTAAACAACTCATAGGACCTCATGGAGACCATCTTCGTTCTTTTACCTATATACTTCGAAAGATGCTTGAGAAAAAGACACAAAACAAAGAAGACCTTCGCTTCATGGTGGATGTGAATGGGTATCAACTCAAGAGTATTAAAGATGTTGAACAAAAAGCAACACTCCTTGCGGAACGTGTTCGCACCTTTAAATCAAGTGCAGAACTCGCTCCTATGAGCCCATACGAGCGCATGATAATACACTCACTCTTTAGTAATGACCCGCACATAGCGACTGAATCAGAAGGAATGGGTCCGACGAGGCATATAGTGCTTCGTTACGTCGAAAACAAGTAGCAAAGATGCACAAAACGGCGCATTTCGTTGTCAGACTTCACAACATGTCGTTCACTGTACCCATAGTACAGCTCACTCCATGTTGTTCGTCTTCCTAGAACTGCATCCGTTTTGTGTATCTTTGAATTCCAAGTTATTTTTTCAAAAAAATGATGTTGTTCGTCTTTGCGAGTCGCGGCGAAGCAAGCCAGAATGTATTATTTCGCTCGCTCGTAATGACGACTAAAGGAGAAAAAACCCACAGACGTGGGTTTGTAACGTTCAACTTGTAACTTTATACTTCTAACTTTCAACTGTACTCGTGGCGTTCGGTGCGAGTTGGACTGTCTGTGGAAGTTTGAGAGACCAGAGAGTGCTCGTGTTTTTTGTTCTAAATACAAGAAATTGTTCAAGAGAATCTGTCATTAGTTCTACAGCGTCAAATGGCTCCCCTGTCACCTCCTTAGGGTCGATAAGTAGCTTGTAAAGACCAAGGTCGGTATCTAGGCGCCATATTTGATCGTCTGAAGAAGAGATTCCCATGTACCAATCCTCAAGGAATCGCTTGGGTTGTCTTTCGCGCGGAACTGCACAGTAGACGTGTTTTGAATTGATTCCCCTGCCCCACGTACATTTCTCACTCATGGTGTTTAAGTCATACGATACGCTTTCTCCTGTTGAGAGGGTGATGCTGTGAAGTGAAAATACACCCGTACCCTCTTCTTGGTATGAGTAGAGTACTTTTGTTCCATCTGTACTGAGTTGCGCAGAAAGACCTTTTTTGCTGGTGATGAGAGGGGTTATTTTCGCTGTTGTAGTGTTGAGTATCCAGACCAAACCTTCAGCTTCTGAAGAAGGATTGGTGTAGATAAGGACATAGTTCCCTGCTACGTTTGAAATTGTGAGGTTGTGTAAAATTGAGCTCCATACTTTTGTGCGCTTCGCTGTGAGGACTTCTTCAATATACCCCTCGCTTCCTCCTGAAGAGGTTTTAACGATGTAAAATATCTTATCACCCTTAGGGAAGAGAGATGCGGAAACAATGTTTTCATCAAGGTGTCGTCCTTTTGGTACAACAGCTGTACTCGTCCCCTGCGCCGCAGCTGGTGTGCTCGTACTCTCAACAAAAGAGCGAAGGTAGGTTTGCACTCGCTCACCTGCCGCATCAAGGTACTGTGTGAAGGTTGATTCACCGGAGAGAGCCCATCCCGCATTTCCAATACGTTGTATTGTTTCGTTTGAAACGCGCTCCTCAGTACCTACAACATCGAGTGGTACATCGTACGCGTTGCCGTTTGTGTAAGCGGTAAATCGAACATACTCCCTGTTTGAACCATCACTCACTCGAAGGTACGTTGTGTGTGCTTTAGCGGGAATTTTAGAAAGAGCTCTAAAATCGGGAGCAGGAGTCCCTGCACTTTCAGTTGAGATAAAACGGTCGCTTGTAGAGCCAAAGAGGAGCTCTTCATCAGTGAGCACTCTTTCACCACTCGTGTCCGTAAAGGTTGGGTCTTCCGTCCCCGTTTTCCCGCTTGGGTTAAATACTGAAACAAAAATGAGGACAGAAACAAGTAAAAGAATTACGATGAGGAAAATGATTCCTGCGATAAACTTATTGTTTTTTAAGAAATCAATCATGCTTTTTACTGAAATAGTCGTAACGTGACAATTTCGGGATTAATAAATCCGAGAATGAGTATTGAAGTGAGTACAATGAGGAGTCCGACGATAGCGTTCTGTATTTGATCTTTTGCACCAGAGAGACCGGGGATAGAGTTTCCTGTCATGTACTTGAAACCACCGATAGTAATCATGATAACAGCAAGTATGGCAGCGACTCCGATTGATATTGAGAAAATGTAGTTGAGAAAGGTAAAAAGACCCCCTGTAAAACCACCACCAGACATTTCAGGTAAACCCTTACTCAAAGGAACGTAGTTGTTCGCTCCATGAACTAGGACAGGTGTAAGTAGTGGTATGAGTAGTGTGGAGAGTGTGTTTTTCATAGTGAGTTAGTGCCGAAGCTTTCCGCCCATAGATCTCGTTGACCGAAAAGAACAGTGAAATTGGCGCGTGCATTCTGGAGCCAGTATGCGGTGTTCTTGATAACAACGTTTACCATAGACTCTCCGGAAAGTGAGTTCTTTTCAGTGGCAAACGTGAGAGTGCCGGGATTGGTGAAAGTCGAGCCATCAACCGTCCACTCGTAGGAAAGTTCTTGGCTCGTTCGTGTAGGCGCACTAATGTAGTACGGTTCAGCGACCACAGATACTTCTCGTTCATATACGCCGAGAGTGCCGGTGATTGCTTTTGGGTAGTGAATACCTACGAGAGGTGAGTCTTCGTAGAGCACTACCTTTGGCTGAGTTGCCGGGATGATGACTTTTTTAACCGTGCGTACAACACCTTTTGGATCTTTCACCTGAAGGTTCACGACAAAATCTTGGTAGGGTTGATCGTTTTTGAGGACTACGGCACTTTTCCCCCTTCCTGAGACAACAGGAGATGAGTCGTAGTTGATAGACCAAATGTAAGAAAGTTCACTCGCGTTATAGAGACGACCTTTTTCATCAAGGACACTTGGGAATACGGTGAAAGCAACTTCACTTCCCAAACTCTGGAGTGCGCGCCCTTTGTAGAAGGGTGGTGTGTATGTCCTCCCCTCCCATACGAGCGCTATGTCACTCACGTAGAGCTTCTTCTCTGCTTTGACGGTAGTTCCTCGAGAATCTTCAGCAATAACAACGATTGAGTACACGTCTCCAACCTTACCCACGGTAAATTCGTAGCTGTCGTTTGAGTACTCTTTTTGAACCACTGTTCCATTTACTACCCATGTTACGAGTGAGGTATCAAGCTCAATCGTGGGAGCGTTGAGGGTCGCCTTTACAGCAGAACCCGGCGTTGGAAACTTTGGAGAAAGCTCAATACTCGCTACGGTAATCCCCGCTAGTCCCTGTTGTGCTTGGGTTAAGGCATTCATTTGAGCATGAGACGTGTGGGTACCACAGGTACACACAAACATCACAGCAGTGAAAATAAAGAAACTGTGTATGGCTTTTTTCATACGTACATTCATAGTATACAATAGTTTTTTCATTATTTTTTCCTCTCGTTGAGGATAACCCACCCTACACACCTTTCGTTCGAGCAAGACTTTTTTGTATCATCAAGTGTTGCTCTGTTTCTTTAAGCTTATCTTCGGCTTGGGAAATTTTGACATGTCGTAAGACCATGAGAGTTATTCCCGGGAGGAGGTTTAGGAGGGGTATGGACTCAACAGCGATAGAGATAATGTTTACAATAACTCGTTTTGAATTTGAAAATGACCACATGTATACCCCTTTGAACATAAACCAGAACGTAAAAAAGATGTACCCTAAAAACAACCCAATATATGAACCAGCTACGTAAATTATTGGTGCAATAAAGAAACCTGCTACACCAGCAGATCCTATCGACCTTGCAACCTTTACTTTCGCTATAGTTTCTCCTTTCGCGGCGTCTGCTACGGTTTCGAGGTCTCCGCCTGCAATACTAAAAACAATAATGATTGCAATGAGAATAAGTAAAAATGGGAACAAATCAAACAGTACACCGACAGTAACCATGAGGCGACCGGACGATTTCGAAATTCTTTGAAGGTTTGGAAGTTCTGTGTTTGTCATGGCGCTTAGTTGTCTAAGTTTTCACGCTCTTTACGTATCGCTAAGAGCTGAGATGGGTCAGAGGTGATGATCTGGTCTTCGGTGTATGAGGCGATAATCTTAATGGCGACGTGTTTACTCCCGGCAAAGAAGATACCCTCACCCACTTGAGATTCAAGGAGGAGGTACTTTTCTTCATCGGTAAGGTTAAAGGTTTCTTGTATTCTATCCATAGCCGTTGGGGATTGTTTGAGGAGTATCTGTATCGAAGAGTTTGTAATCATCGGTATGCCGTAGGGAGATTTAAGGAAGTCGTCCACATCTTGCGTTATGGTCGCTAGACCAAGGTAGTACTTACGTCCTCTCTTTGCGACGCTGTAGAGGAAGC
>CAYWWH010000042.1:0-5799 GCA_964462155.1 uncultured Candidatus Saccharibacteria bacterium
CTACGCTCGCCTGTCGTAAAACGACATGGCTGTGCGTTTCGAGTTCTCACGCAAGGTGCATTGGCACCTTGCTTCGGTTCCACTAATAAAAACAACCGCCTTATTGGCGGTGTTTTTCTAAGTGGACCCGAGAGGACTCGAACCCCCTACCTCCTCAGTGCAAATGAGGCGCTCTACCAGGTGAGCTACGGGCCCATCGTTACTCTGTAACGTGACCACAATAGTACATAATAGTGTATACACTTGCAAGCGTACTTAACCAGTACTTAAAAAATGAGTACTAAAATTTACTCCCCAAACACAAACCAAAAGACTATCTTAATGACTGTGAAGATGAAATGAAGTAAAGACTGCTCCATGTAGTACAATTTTATCATGAACTATAAAAATAATTTTGCACATATCAACATATAATATCCATATATATCAACATATTTTCAGATTAGTATGAATTCTAAAAATATGGTATAGTATATTTTTAGAACAAATGTACGCTTTCATTCTTCAACACATAGAGGAGGGGGTATGGAAAGGACTTACACGGCTTCAACTTTAAAAAGAAGATTGCGTTCAAAAGAATTCTCAAAACCTATACATAATGAGCTCGGAATTCGAGTTGTTGATGTTACAGGCATCAATCTTCAAATAGCCATTCTTGCAGGCATGGGGGAACAAGTTCAAGAGTTTGAGACATTCCTCAAGTCACTACTCTTGCAACAAATTGAGGAACTTAACAATGCTATGAAAGTACAAACAAATATCTCTAAACGAGCGAAACTTGCTCAGTTACTATTAGAGACAAAACAAATCCTCTGGCCATTACAAAACTAGTGACCTTAAAATCAGGACCTCTTTTATGGGGTCCTGCACTTTTAAAAACTTGAATCTTCTAAGTGTGTAACTGTGGAACCTGCTATAGCATGGTACTCCGCCCACCCACTTGCAGTATACGCATACGTCGCATCAACAAGCGTTTTTACATCAGCAAACCTTCCCTCTCGTGAGGAACCGAGAACGACAATAGCGATTGGATGATTGAACCCGGCATCATAGAGTACAGCCAAGTTTCCTCCTGCCAAGTCGGTATACCCTGTTTTCCCACCAATGAGCCCTGGAATTTCAAAAACGATCTCATTCGTGTTTTCAGCTACATGACTAAATCCATCCTCAGAGATAAATGTTTTAATATCATCATCAGTATTCGTAATAGCTTCAGGTGAGTTCTTCCAGATATACGTTAGTAACTTTGACATATCTACAGCAGTGCCCACACCACCGCCACCATTTGAAACATCGAGTCCTGTAGCGTTACTAAAATGAGTATTTTTCAAACCAATATTTTTTGCCTCGGTGTTCATTTCACTCACGAAACTTTGAATATGTTGACGATCAGTTGAAACTGCATCTGTTGTTTGGAAAAGTGATCCTACTGCCGCAGCTAGTGCATCAGCCCCGTCATTTGAGCTTGTTATCATGGTAAATGAGACTAGGTCTTTTAAGTTCCATGTCTCACTTGCAAGTAATCCTGAATCTCCTTCTGTTTCTAGTGCGTACGGTGACACCGCCAACCGTTCTTTCTGATCTTGATACTTCAGTGCAACTAGTCCTGTCATAAGTTTTGTGAGAGATGCAAGCGGTAGTGGTGTATCTTCATTGTACCCATAGAGAACTCTATCTTCAGCAACATCGTACACTATTGCTGCTTTAGCCCCGATTGAAATTTGCTCAAAAGGATTAGGAGTTTCGGGTTCTTTTGGGATACTTTCCTCAATTTTCTCAGCTATTGCAATAGATGGTACTTCCTTTTTTTCACTTCCCCAACTTAACGTTGAGATACCGAGCACTACTCCAGTAATGAGAAAAGCTCCTAAAGAAGCAAGGATTTTATCTCTTGTATGGTGAGATGAGACTGTCGTGTAACAAGAATCAACCTCTTTTGTTCGAGGTTGTAAAACAAGAGTGTGTTCACCTGTTTCGACTTCTTCTTTTTTACCTACTTCTGATTCGGTCATATTGTTTCTTCTTTCATAATCTCTTCTCCTTCTTCCTTTTGTACATCCTCTTTACGCTCTGATTCAAAAGCATTTAACTGTTCTCGCATCTCCTTATAATTTGGTAGTTCCTCAACTACAGTGACGCCGAGATACTTTAGTAATTCTGGCGTTGCTTGGTAAAGGAAAATTCTACTATTTTTTTGGTTCTGTATCTTAGCGACAAGTCCGCGAATCTGCAAGTTTCGCAATATAAAGGTACTTTGCACACCACGTATGTAGTCAATATCTGCTCGACTCACAGGACCTCGATACAGTATGATAGCGAGCGTTTCCGAGCCAGCTTTTCCTAAATCACGAACCATTTCTTCTTTCTTGAATTGGTTTATGACTTCACTTGTTTCTGGTGCCGTCACAAGCTCAAGCTCATCCCCAGCTCGAAGTAGACGAATCCCCCTACTTTCCATAGATACACTAAGTGCTTTTACAGCTTCCTCAAGCTCTTCTGGAGTGGTGTGTAAGAGTTTAACAAGATTTGTCTTAGTTTCTGGCTCACCTTTATAAAAGAGTACCGCTTCAAGTTTTTTTTCAAGTGACATAGTGTGTATAGTATACAGTTACTTTATATTATCCATAACGTGGAACTCCCACTTTATTTGGATGCATGTCTATGTCATCAAACTGCTTATCTTGCTCTACTCGTATAACTCCTTGACGTACAAGCTCAAGCATTGCCAGAAATGTGACAATTACATTAAGTTTTCCCTCTCTTGAACCTGAAAACTGACGAAATGAGACTTGTATACCAGCATTTATCCTTTCAGTAAGTCTATCCATCATCTCTTCTAACGAAATGACTTTCTTTACGACCGTTTCTGAGAGTTTAGGTTTCTCTTTCGGCAAATTTTTTAAGACGTGCTCCATAGCAGCACTCAAATTTTCTTGAGTCATTGAAGCGTCAGGTGAAAATTCAATATGTTTCTTTTTTACATACCGTCGTGCATTGAGAATATTTTTCCCAAAGACAAGCGCAAGAGTCCTCCCTATCGTTTTGTACCTATCAAGTATCTTAAGGCGTATTTCAAGGTCCTCTATAGAATCTTGCTCTTCGTTAGTAAGTGAAAGGACAGGTAGAAGTGACTTTGATTTTATGAGGAGGAGGGTTGACCCTACAAGGACAAACTGCGCTGTCTCAGCAATAGGTAGCTCATTATGATTTTCCAAGAACGTAATGAAATCATCAGCAACATCAGTAAGCGTAATATCATTTATCAAAAGCTTACGTTTTTCAATAAGCTGTAAAAGCAAATCTAGGGGGCCGTCGAAAACGTCCGTTTGGACTTTGTAAGATTCCACTGAAACAGTATACCATGAAAAATGGCTCTGTTTTTGAGTTTTGTTGATAAATCTAAGAAGAGAGGAGGGTGTCTATACGATTTATCTCTCGAGGAAAGAGTGTAGCTTCCTTTACATTTTCGAGGTTGAGCATTTTCTGTGTGAGTCGTTCAAGTCCCATTCCCCAACCACCATGTGGAGGCATACCACTTTTGAAAGCTTGAAGGTAGAAAGTGAAGTTTTCTGGATCAAGGTTTTTTGCTTTCATTTTTTCCATGAGAATATTTGCATCATGAACACGTTGTCCTCCAGTTGTAATCTCAACTCCTCTAAAGAGCATATCGAAACTCTTTGTAAATCCTGGGTCTGCTTCGTCTTCGTATGTGTAGAATGGTCTTTTCTTTACAGGGTAGTGTGTGATAAAGATATAGTCACTCTCAAACTTTTCTCGAGCATACTTTGAAAGCCAGCGTTCATGTTCAGGAGCTAAATCCGGTTCATCCACACAATCCTCCCCTGTTTCTTTTGAAATGAGTGCAAGTGCTTCTTTAAGCTTCATACTTGGGAAAGCTCCTTTAGGAACGAGTGGTAACTCCGCTTTAAGTGAGGCAAATTCTTCACTGCATGTTTTTTCTAAGTGGTCACGAAGGTACCGCATTAATTCCTCTTCAAGATGCATGATATCTGTATGATCTTGTATAAAACCAAACTCGACATCAAGTGACGTATACTCATTTAAGTGGCGGCTTGTTGAGTGAAGCTCAGCTCGAAAGACGTTGCCAATAGAAAATACACGCTCGAAAACTCCTACCATTATCTGCTTGTAGAGCTGTGGACTTGTCGCAAGGTAAGCCCATTTATCTTTAAGGTACTCGACACGGAATACATTTCCACCACCTTCAGCATCATCACCAACAAACTTCGGAGCCTCAAACTCGGTGAATCCTTTTTGTGTTAAGAATGTTCTGTACGCTTGTACTATCTCATGCTGAACTTTAAACACGGCTCTGTTTTTCGCGCTTCGCAAAGTGAGTGGTCTGTTATCCAAACTTGTATCAAGATTTACTTCTGCATCTTTTTCAAAAGGAAGTTCACCTCCGAGTGAGAGTATTTCAATCTCTAAAATCTCAAGTTCAATATCGCCATTTTTTTGGTCTTTGTTTACCATTCTTTCGGGACGTGCGTTTACTTTAGCTTTAACAGTGACGCTCGTCTCTGATTTTAGTTTTTGTGCAACTTGAAGAGCTTCAGCATGGTTTGGTAAAACAACTGCCTGAACAAATCCTGACCTATCTCGTATATCAAGGAAAATGAGTTTACCGTGATCTCGCCTCACATCAACAAAACCTTGCACCTGTACCTCAGTATCAATACTATCGTGTAAATCACCTATGAGTGTTCTTTCTTGCATAAATAATAAATTCTATTACTAAATTACTTTTTATAGCGTAACGCCTATTTTAGCACGAATTTCTTGCATTTTCTTTGAAGAAATCGCACGTGCTTTTTCTTTCCCTTCTTCAAGCACTTTTTCAACTAACCCAGTTTCCTTGAGAAGTTCATTTCTTTTTTCACGAAGTGGTCTGAGGAAGCTCGTGATGTTGTCTGCGAGAATGTCTTTACTCTCCTTATACCCTATACCACCCTCACGGTACCTCTTCTCGAGTAACGGTAGGTCTTTTACACTAAAGTGTTTGTGGAGAGCAAATATGTTACATGCATTTGGATCTTTTTGTTCCTCAACTCCTTTACTGTCTGTCACAATAGAGAGGACTGCTTTTCTCAGCACATCATCCTCAGCAAAAAGTGGAATGGTATTTTTGTAGCTCTTACTCATTTTCTGTCCATCAATTCCTGGAATAAGAGCGATAGCTTCCGGAATGTGTGGTTCGGGAAGTTTAAATGTCTCACCAAAGATAGAATTGAACTTTTCTGCCGTATCACGCGCATATTCGACATGCTGTTTTTGATCCGCTCCTACAGGGACTATATCGGGTTCGTAGAGGAGAATATCAGCAGCCATGAGCATAGGGTAGTCAAAGGTACCTACGTTTATCTCTTTGTTTTTCGCTTGTGCGTCTTTGTATGCGTGAGCGCGCATAAGGTACGGCATGGTCGTAATGGTATTGAAAATCCAGCATAGTTCAGTGTGCTCACTAAGGTCAGACTGCTTAAAGAGCACTGTCTCCCTCGGGTCAAGGCCAATGGCAAGGTAGTCAAGGACCATGTCTATCGTATTTTGACGGAGCTCTTTTGGATCGTGAACTAAGTTAAGCGCGTGGTAATCTGCGATAAACACAAAACTTTCGTGACTTGATGCAAGGTCTACGAACTGCTTCATAGCCCCAAGGTAATTCCCCACATGTGGCCTTCCTGTCGGCTTCACTCCCGAAAGTAGCCTTTTCTTTTTTGTTTCCATTCTAAACACTATAGCAAAGCATTAGACTAATTGCTATTGCTTACTGTTTTCTTC
>CAYWWH010000043.1:0-5375 GCA_964462155.1 uncultured Candidatus Saccharibacteria bacterium
AGCGAACGCACACAAGCACCGAGCAGGCACCGTGACCGCCAGCAGGCGGGGAGCGGGCCTATGCGAGGTGCTAGTGTGCAGTGAGCGGACTTCTAGAGATACCACCAAACGTGGGTACGGGAGCGCCTCGGGCCGCCGCAAAGACGGAGAAAAGCGAAGTATGGGAAATTGCACAAGTGCTTTTGACCTTACTGAACTTTTCGGAGGATGAAGCGGCGGAAGCAAAACCCGCATGTCCTTCCTCTTGTATTTCGTCGTGCGTGGCGGGGGGTCTGGGGGGAGCCACGAAAAGGAGGAGGACATGCGGGGTTTGCGAGAGCGGAGGACGAACGGAGGCGGTGCCTTGTGCGCCGTACGGCGCGCTTGGCAACGACGGAGTGAGGACGGAGCGACCCCGAGGCGCGGTTATTTATTTCCCTCGAAAAAGGTTCGTGCAAAGGACAGTATTTCTTCACATCACAAAAGAAAAGAGCACCTTACCCAAGGCGCTCTTTTCTTTTGCGAGGCCTACGGCGTTCGTGACCCTGTTACCACCGTGAGGGTGATGCCATTTGGAAGCTCCCGCAGGTCGCGTCCTCCTTACAGGAGCTGTACACCTTGTCGAGATTTTCTATCGTTGCGACTCAGAAAATCTCAGGCAAGGTCTTGCGGAGCTCCAAGTATTCGCTCCTCACCTTTCACGGTGGTAATCGGGGTTGAAATTAGGCGCTTTATCGAGTTCTACACGATCTTTCAATTTACTTTGATTGTATTTCCATATAGTTTACAGTTTACAGTCCACTGTAAACTTTAATAATACTATGTTAGTATATAGAAATGGAATCAAATACAAAGAATAAAATACTTGTCTACCTTAAAAAAAGAGGTCAAGTAACTGCTAGTGATTTAACTAATCACTTGGAAATAAGTAGACAAGCTGTACACAGACAAATAAGTCGACTTCAAGAAGAAGGTTTGATATCTAAAATAGGAAGACCTCCAAAGGTTTTTTATTTTCTTACAGAAAATACGGTAAAACGAGAAGAAATAGCAGTTGATAAAAATACAAAGAAGATTATTGAAGAAAATTTTCTCAATATTACTGCATCTGGTGAAAGACAAGAAGGGTTTGAAGGTTTTATGAACTGGTGTCACAAAAGAAAAGATCCTCTTGAAAAAACTGCAGAAAATTATGTTGAAGTATTTAAAAAGTATAAACAATACAAAAAGAATGGATTAATAGATGGAATGTATAAAATTAAAAATACTTTTCCAGATACTGCGGTAGACAAACTCTTCTATCTTGATTTTTATAGTATTGAACGTTTTGGCAAAACAAGACTTGGACAACTTCTTCTCTATGCAAAGCAAAGTCAGAATAAGGTACTGATAAAAGAACTCGTAGACCAAATACGTCCTCAAATAGAAGTGATTATAAAGAAGTATAGTGTCGAAGCTGTAGGATTTATTCCACCAACTGTAAAACGTGAAGTTCAGTTGATGAAAGAAATCGAACGACAGCTTCATCTGGTTAATCCAAAAGTCTCTCTGGTTAAAGTGAAAACTCCAGTTATCGTACCTCAAAAAACTCTCAACAAACTTGAAGACCGTATTGAAAATGCTAAAAGGACTATTATGGTTGACGAAATTAAAAAGTATAAGACAGTTCTCCTAATAGATGATGCATTGGGTTCAGGTGCTACTATCAATGAAACTGCTAAGAAACTCAAAAACCAGCAACTTGCTAAAACTATTATTGGCTTAGCTATAACTGGAAGTTTTAGTGGGTTTGAAGTAATCAGTGAAGTGTAAATTTTACTTAGATTAATGTGAGATTGAATTAGACGGTCCCCAATATTACCCAATATTACTGTCCCCAATATTACATACGGGCGATAACCGGTAAATCCTCCGGTCCGATGTGTTTATATGACATACAAACGGAGTATGTATGCTCAAGTAGCCTGTGCAATTAGCGTGCAAATTCACCCCGAAACTATTGACAAATTATAAAATTTAATCTATTATTTCTATAGAAATTAAGTTAACCATTTTCGTAAGAGGAGGTTGAAAAATGTATACAGATAAAGAACGCAACGAATTACGGGACTATTATTTAAGTAGAGGTGAGGTGTTTCTTGGTCCTATTGATCACGATCATGTAAATCAGGTGATGTTAGATCTTATTAAACTAGCAAAAACTCAACCAGAAAGTATTTTGCTTGTGATCTCAAGCCCAGGGGGTGGAACAAATGCTGGATTTAGACTGGCTCAATTTATTGAACAAGAGATAATAGTTCCTGTTGATGCTCGAGTGTGGGGCAGTTGTTCTTCGGCAGCAACATATCCACTACTTTGTTGCAGGAATCGCTTGGCACATCCTGAAACTAAATTTGTCATACACCGACAAACTTCTGGATTAGAACTTGAATATGATCAAATCTTCCAAAAAAAGATCAAAGAGTGGATAAGAGGCAATGCGAAAATACACAAACAACAAGTCCGTTTCTACACTCGCAAGCTTAACATTTCTAAAAAGCAAGTAGAGAAGGAACTTCTTCGTGGGACTGGCATTGATGCTGAGTTTTCGGTAAAAAAAGCTTTACGTATAGGCTTAATTACTGAAATAATTGAATTTTCAAAGTAAAACTAAATGAGTAAACAAAATAATAGCGTACACAATGAAGTGTGCGCTATTTTAAAAAATAGCAAATTACACCTAGGTTTGGTATTAGGGATAGCTTAATTTATCCTCATATCGCGATCCAATGCTTCTCAATTTCTCGCAGAGATAATCTCCTACGCATGTGAATGCAAAACAAAAGAATTAATGTCTATGTTGTTCACTTAACTTCAATTAAGTTCATCACTCCATCTCGGCTTGATTTAATTATGAATTCCTCTTTATCTTTAGAGTTTTTTAAAGGGTCTTTTTCAAGCTCGTCATACATCATGAACACACTATCGAGCCAAAGAAGTATTGAATACGTTGTTTTATCTGTTTCTGTCATTTGGGTTGTTGTTCCAAATACTTTTTCGATCTCAGGGATTAAATACTCTGGTTCATAGATAGTTAACAATTGTTGTGTATTCCACAAGTCAATCATCAAAGTGCTGTAAGTTTTTGCAGATTTTTCAAATTCTGGATTAGTAGCATGTAGTATATCAAACTCGATTTGGTAAGCCTCACGTTCTCTGAAAGCCATTTCCTCTTCGCTGTCTACGGTTGAGGCGCCTCTAAGCACATGAAATCCTTCGTGAATAAGTATTAAGCCACGTAGCGTTGGGTCGGTAACATCACTCGGCTTAAGAGAGATTATTCCAGGGTTCCCTGGGTAGTAAAATGATGCAAAACCATTTTCAGCGTACTGAATCCATAAATTGGTATCATGGTCATTGTCAGTTAGTATTGTAATAGCTACTTTAACTTCAGGTTTTGTTTCTAAAGTTTCGACAAGGTCAGAAGGGGTGTTTAAAGGTTTTGCCATCGCTCCATAGGTATCTAAAAATTGTAACACTTTTAAAGCTTCCAGATTTCCTGAATCTTCTTGGAGCTGACGAGCGGGAATATACCACTCATTATAAAGGTCGATGTACTGCGTCAGTTCATTATAGGCGCGCCAATCACGATACTCTTTCTCTCCAAGAAAGAGTACGGGAATAGTAATAAGCAGGATGCAAAACAAGGCGAGTTTGCGGATATTTTTCATGACAAAATAATAGCATATATAACAATACAAAAATTATTCCTATTAAGAACAGAAGAAAGATAATTTAACTTTATTAATAACGCTAAATCATCTTTCCTCTCTTTCCATGGTATGCTTTAAGGATGCCCTTTTTCTTTCTCCTTTTCATACTCATTGCTTTTTCAATACTCTTTGGGATGCACTATCTTGTGTATTCCTCTGTATCACGGGTCTTCTCATACACCCTGCCCCATGTTCCGTATATACTTAGCGCACTTTCTGTTTTGTATATCTTTGCAAACATTGCTGTCCGAAAGGCGAGTGGAGTTTTCGTTGATGGGCTGTACTTTGTAGCATCGGCGTGGATAGGGTATGTTTTTCTTCTTTTTTCGAGCGTCGTTTTATATGAACTTATTCACCTCACACTTCGTAGAGACTCTCGTTTAGTACTTGCGCTTTTTCTTACATCAGCATTTCTTCTTGCTACATACGCACTAATTCAAGGAAGTATTATAACCACTCGCACCTACACTATTCCTCTACAAAACCTTAGAGAACCACTTCGTATAGTTCACCTTTCGGATATCCATGTCGGTACAGTACATCAAGAAAAGTACCTTACTGAAATAGTTGAAAAAACAAACAGTGAAAACCCAGACATCGTTCTCATTACAGGAGATTTGTTTGATGGGTCAGCTAAAATAGATATCACTATGCTTGAACCATTAAATAATCTTACTGCTCGAACGTTCTTTTCTCATGGTAACCATGAACTCTACGAAGGACTTGAAGAGGTGCGAAACACGCTTGAAGATCACAAGCTAGAACTCCTTGAAAATACTGCTGTGAGCTATAAAGGTGTCCAGATTGTTGGAGTGAATGATAGACAGGCACTTAGAGAGAATGAGACACTAGCTTCTGTACTAGAGGGCATACAAGAAAGTGGTAATGAACCACGACTTTTGATGTACCACACACCAAGCGATTGGAGTGTAGCTCGAGATAACGGAGTTTCGATAATGTTCTCTGGTCACACTCATAATGGGCAAGTATTTCCGTTTACTCTTCTTGTACGTCTCTTTTTCCATTACATAAATGGTCTGTATCAAGAAGATGGAGCGTACCTCCATGTCTCACCTGGGAGTGGTACATGGGGACCTCCAATGCGCCTTGGATCTCAGAATCAAATAACAGTTTTCAATCTTATACCAAATAGTAATTGAAAGGTGTACGTAGTATTTTCTATTTCTGGTATACTATGTATATGAAACGAGTTGTTGCACAATGTATATCTACTCTTCTACTTCCCCTTTTCTTAGGCATGATGTTTCTTAGTCTCTTCCATATGTCAACTTCAATGACAGAGCATGGGATGTTTGATTGTCTCTTTATGCACCATGAAGAATCGCTTTGCCATATGACTTTTGATGAACATTTGGGGGCATGGGAATCCGCCTTTCTTTCTTTGCCTATAGTCTTACTTATTTTCACTCTTGTCTTGATTCGGTTTTTTACTCCTGTTTTTTTTAATTTTTTTCAGTACATACTAAGAGTGTATCTCGGTGCTAGAGAAAAATATCGAAGCAAAACTCTTTTTGTATCGTATTCTTTTTTACGAGAACTATTTTCTCAAGGCATCCTTCATCCAAAATTGTTTGCATAGAGTCCTCATCAACTCTATTAGCATTTTAAAATTTAAATCATGAA
>CAYWWH010000044.1:0-2326 GCA_964462155.1 uncultured Candidatus Saccharibacteria bacterium
GCAATTTTGGATTATTGTTTTTATCAACCCTCCTCTCCCTTATCCCACTCTACTTTCTTAAAGAAGGAGTATATAAAGCTTGGAAAAAGTTTGCCCTTGTTGTACTGCCAGCTATAGCCATCATCATTTTCCTCTCACCAGTAAACTCGCCGGGAGACTACGTTTCTCTCGGTTACGACAGAGAAGTTGCCTCCATGTTCTTCTCCGCTCTCTTTCTTATCGCTTCATGGGGAATAGCCGTTTACCACCACCTCCTCAAAAAGTAAAAAGAAAACAAAGGTACCCGGTACCTTTGTTTTTTATAGTAAAAAAATCCTGACTTTCCTGCTATACTTTATGTATGAACAATCTTTTTAACAAAAGCTTCTTTAAGTTTGCGGTGGGATTTATCGGCATACTTCTTATATCGTTTGTCTTTTCTGCGGTCATTGCAAAACTTGATACAAGGCATGCAACTCCCGCATCAGTGTCCGGCGGTCGCTAAAGAGTTGCAAAAAACCTATATTAATATATAGTGCTCTTCATAGCACCGAAGACAGTTGGAGGTGAAAACCTTAATAGTTCCAGCTTAGGTCAAAAACTCACATCTCGAACGGTCGATCGCGAGATGCTTCGGTGCCTAATTGTTACATTAGGCTTTTATTGTATATGGCCCTTACAAAACAAAAAAAAGAAGAAGTACTTACTAAAGTAGAAAACGCACTTGATGAAGCAGCTTCTGTCGTTTTTGTGCACACCAAAGGTTTACCGGTCGGTGACACAGAGGCGATGAGGAAGAAGTTTCGTGAGAATGGAGTTTCTTACTTTGTGGCTAAGAAAACCCTCGTAAAACGAGCACTCAACAAAAAGCAGTACACAGGCACTATGCCTGTAACTGATGGGGAGCTTGCACTTGCGTGGGGAAAAGACTTAGTGGCTCCAGCCCGAGAGGTGCAGGAGTTTGTAAAAAGTACGAAAGACAAGGTATCTATTGTAGGAGGTGTTTTCGAAGGACGGTACATGAGTGCGCAGGAGATGACTGAGATCGCGACAATTCCATCTCAACTTACTCTCTATGCTCAATTCGTTAACGTTATCAATTCACCAATACAGGGTCTTGTCATTTGTCTTAGCAAAATAGCTGAGAAAAAAAGTTAAGAAGTAATTTAAAAATACTATGTCAGACGTAGAAACTAAAGTTGAAGAGACTGTAGCACAGGGAGCAGAGGAGGCACAGGTTGAAGTTCCTGCAAAATTCAAAGCACTTGTCGAACAGATTGAAACTATGAGCGTTCTTGAGCTCAACGAACTCGTAAAACTCTTTGAGAAGAAATTTGGAGTATCAGCTGCTGCTGTAGCTGTAGCTGCTCCTGGAGCTGCTGCAGGAGGAAGTGATGAGGAAGAAAAGACTTCTTTCACTCTCGAGCTTACTGATGCTGGCGCACAGAAGATAGCTGTTATTAAGGTTATCAAAGAGGTCTTAGGTCTCGGTCTTAAAGAGGCAAAAGATATGGTTGACGGAGCTCCTTCTGTTATCAAGGAAGGTGTTTCAAAGGATGAAGCAAACGACATTAAGACAAAGATTGAAGAAGCTGGGGGTAAGGTTACCCTTAAGTAAAGAAGAAAGGAAGCAAAAAAGCCTTCAAATCGAAGGCTTTTTTTGTTTTACAAACCCGATACCGTCAACTGTTCAAGCCCATTTTTAGGCGGTACAATACACAATCATAACAAGCGAAACGATGGAATATTTAAGTAAACTATTTGGTTCTCCTGCACGTGTAAAATTGTTACGCCTTTTTACGTTTAATCCTGAAAAGGTGTATGACAGAGATATGGCAGTTAGTCTTGCTCGTATTACTCCTGATACTGCTTCAAAAGAGCTTGCTGGTCTCGCTCGAGCAGGAGTGATAAGCAGAAAAACGTACTTTAAAGAAGTCGTGCGTCCTGGAAGTACGATTTCGAAGAAGAGGAAGACAATCGGATGGATGATAAACGCTAAGTATCCTCACCTCAAAACACTTACGACATTTTTGCGGGACAGTATGACAGTATCGGTACCAGACATGCAGAAGCGATTTCGAGGTATGGGTGCTATCAAACTTCTCGTGCTCTCAGGGTCTTTTGTAGGAGAACGAGAGGGTGTGGTAGACATTCTTATAGTGGGGGAGCGATTAAAAGAGAATCTTATTACCGGAATGATACACTCTCTTGAGGCAGAGTACGGGAAAGAATTACGATACGTTATACTTACAACACAGGAGTACGACTACCGCATGCGTGTTCGAGATAAACTCATTCGTGAAGTGTTGGACTTCAAACACATTGAAATCATTCATAAATTTTTAGG
>CAYWWH010000044.1:2426-5372 GCA_964462155.1 uncultured Candidatus Saccharibacteria bacterium
GGGTGAAGGAGGTCATGAATGCGGGAAAGCACTTGCAACCTCCTTCGAAAATTAAATATGGATATAAATATCCTCTACTAAAGAGTATAGCATGCCTGTAAAAGCTGTCAACATGTCATGTATACTTTAAGTGGTAATTACAAAAAACGTTGTAAAATAGGTGGAAAAACATAATGTTGACAAAGATTATAGTGCGTATATACTACGTCTCACTGTATATGGAAATGATTACAAAAGTAATGTACAAGCGGATTGGATAGACGTAGCTACTAGACGCGCCTTCCAAACCGCCCAACAAGCGGTTTTTGCTTCTCGGTCACAGTGCTCAGAAAGAGCTTTGCAACAGGGAAGTACGGTAGACAACTGACAGAAACGCCGAACTTTGACAATAGAATAAGCGGGTAAAAATCCTACAAACAAAACCTTTTTAAGGACTGTTTGTAGGTGCAAGCAACTGAGCACATCACAGTATATATGTGAGTGTTCAGTGGTATACACAGTCTGGTAAGCGTTAGCGTTTAGCGCTCCAGACACAACGCATGCATGTCTAAATCACGACATGTGTGTATGCGGTTATTAGGTTTCCTGACAGGAAACCTAAGGGCGTACGGTGGATGCCTTGGCTTGAAGAGGCGAAGAAAGACGTGGCACGACTGCGAAAAGCTTCGGGGAGGTGTCTAGCAACCTTTGATCCGGAGATATCTGAATGGGGAAACCCAGCTGAATAAACTTCAGTTATCCTGACTTGTCAGGAGGCAAACCTAGGGAATTGAAACATCTTAGTACCTAGAGGAAAAGAAACCAATATGCGGATTTTTTACTGTGCTCACGATGTTTGTGTGTACGGTAAAAAATCCTGGCATTTCCTGAGTAGCGGCGAGCGAAACGGAAGAAGCCCAAACCGAGCACATCACATTGCATGTGATACTGAGTTACAAGTAATTAGTTACAAGTTAAAAGCACGGACGAAAAAACCGAAACTTTCAATTTTAAACTTTTAACTTTCAACTCGTATCGCGCGTAGCGTGATGTGCTCGGGGTTGTAGGGCGGTGACTTCTTAACGAGGAGAGTAAAAAAATGTATTTGTTAGTGGAACATTCTGGAAAGTATGGCCCCAGCGGGTAACAGCCCCGTACACGAAAACAAATACGTCTCTCTTGTCATCGTTCCTGAGTAACGCGGGACATGGATAGCCTGCGTGAATCCGGGTGGACTAACACCCAAGGCTAAATACTCTTCAAGACCGATAGTGAACTAGTACCGTGAGGGAAAGGTGAAAAGAACCCCGGCGAGGGGAGTGAAATAGATCTGAAACCGTATGCTTACAAGGAGTCGGAGCGGAAGCAATTTATTGTTATCCGTGACGGCGTGCCTATTGAAGAATGAGCCGGCGAGTTTGCGCATGCGGCTTGGCTAAGGGGAAACCCCCGGAGCCGGAGCGAAAGCGAGTGTGAATAGCGCGACCAAGTGGTCGTACGCGCAAGACCCGAAGCAAGGTGAGCTTACCTTGGGCAGGTTGAAGCGGCTGTAACAGGCCGTGGAGGACCGAACCGGTTGGTTGTACAACGCCATCGGATGACCTGAGGTAAGGAGTGAAAAGCTAATCGAACCTTGCAATAGCTGGTTCTCTCCGAAATAGTTTTAGGACTAGCGTCATGTGTTCCTACTGGGGGTAGAGCACTGGAAGGTCTGAATAGGGGGAAACTTCGTCAGACCTATCAAACTCCGAATACCAGTAGTTAAAAACATGGCAGTTAGAACGTGGGGGCTAAGCTCCACTGTTCAAAAGGGAAACAGCCCAGATCGCCAGTTAAGGTCCCTAAATCCATGCTCAGTGCATCCCAAGGAGGTGGAATTTCTGATACAATCAGGAGGTTGGCTTAGAAGCAGCCATCCTTTAAAGATAGCGTAACAGCTCACTGATCCAGAGATTCTGCGCCGAAGATGATCGGGGCTTAAGCATGGTACCGAAACTGCGGATGTCATACATTTATGTATGGCGTGGTAGGAGAGCGTTCCATTCTGCTGTGAAGCCAAAGGGGTAACCCATGGTGGAGCGTATGGAAGTGAGAATGCCGGTGCGAGTAACCGCAATGCAGGTGAAATCCCTGCACGTCGAAATCCCAAGGTTTCCTTGGCTATGGTAATCAGCCAAGGGTTAGTCGGGCCTAAGGGGATCCCGAAAGGGGGACCCGATGGACAGATGGTTAATATTCCATCACCTCTTTATATTGCGAAGGGGGGACGGAGTGTAGTATTTTGAGCGACTTATTGACTTGTCGTCCATGCCGTAAGGGTGGTGTTTAGGAAAATCCGGACACCTCTGTTTAATCAGGAATCCAAGCGGAGTGGAAAGCTAGAGACTTCGGTCAATGGCAATTTGAAAAAGCACACTTCCAAGAAAAGCCTCTAAGCTCTAGGTATAGAGAGTCCGTACCGCAAACCGACACAGGTGGGAAGGTCGAGAAGACTAAGACGAACGAGTGATTTCTCCCCAAGGAACTCGGCAAAAAATCGGCCGTAACTTCGGGATAAGGCCTGCCCCCAACCATTTATGGTGGGGGGCCGCAGCTAAAGATTGCCTGGCGACTGTTTACCAAAAACACAGCTCCCTGCGAACTCGTAAGAGGATGTATAGGGGGTGACACCTGACCAATGCCAGAAGGTCAAATATTGGTGGTAACGTATCACATTGCATGTGATATTGAGTTATAAGTACTGAGTTATAAGTTAAAAGTACAGACGGAAACGCCGAAACTTTCAACTTCTAACTTTAAACTTTCAACTCGTATCGCACGTAGCGTGATACGTTGCTGGCCGATATAAGCCCTGGTCAATGTCAGCGATAACTATAATCGTTCTAAGGTAGCGAAATTCCTTGTCGGGTAAATTCCGACGCGCACGAATGGTGTAACGATTGGGCAACTGTCTCGGGGAGTAGCTCG
>CAYWWH010000045.1:0-5127 GCA_964462155.1 uncultured Candidatus Saccharibacteria bacterium
CATTGCCTGCGTATCCGCCTCTCCTCGATGTGTCGTTCTCAAGTGTTCAATGTCAACTTGAGCTGCAGAAGAAATAGTCTTTTGAGCAGCTTTTATAGTATCATTTGTTTGACCGTTTTTAATCATCCACTGATGTGTACTGTCGTTCATTACATCCATAGCTTTGCGCAACTCTTCACGTTTACGAGTAGTATTAAGACTTGTTTGACGTTCAGACCTTCCTTTTGTTTCTGCGCTCTTCCTGTCTTCATAGCTTTTTGCTCCAAAGAATTTCTTATTAGCCACTCCACCTAGACTTGCATCAATACCCCTATCCAATTTTCCACCCAGTGTTGAACCTTGTATGGTACGCATAAGTCTTGACCGAGTTGAGTTATACGCAGGGTCCTTTTGGTCTTGTGCCTTTGCCATCCTTTCGTTGTAATTTCTCTGCATTCTAGCAGCACTCCATCCCACTGTTTTTGCAGCAGCATAGCCTCCCGCCCACTTTCCAGCAGAAAGCGTAAGACTTGCACCTTTTGCTCCTAAGTTTTTAGCCATTACTAAACTTGCAATGAGGAATCCCATCGCCATGAAAAACAAGAGAATGATTCCAAAACTACTGAAGTGATCATCGGCGACAGACCCTACAAGAGCAGTCGCATGACTTCCTTTGCCAAGAATACCAGCAAAAGAACGGATAATTGTATATGAAATCCACCAAAAGAGAAGGATGAGTACAGGGAAAAAGCTTTGGTTTATGAGCATACTCCACCACTGTCTGCCTTGCCCACTCATGCCCGTAATCCATGCGACGAGCGCGACAGGAGAAACAACTATAAGAAGGATAAGTATAACAAAGCGAGCGATAAGGAGGAATGCAGCCGAACCAAAGACAAAAGCCATTATTATAAACATCAATGCTCCAAGGAGTGTGTTATATATCATGCCAATTGCTATATCCCACCCTTCTTTATTTTTTTGCGCATTTTGCATTGCTTCAATGTCAAAAATCGAAGTCACTTTAAGTTGAGTCCAAAAAGCGTATGCTATGCCGTTGTTTAAACATTCGTTGTCAGGATTTTGTGCTTGACCAGCAGGGTCGATCTTTTCTGAACAACCGGTTACCAGTCCGGCACTTTTTTCAAATTGCTGATACACACTTATACTGGCAAGGTTTGATGTATCAATGACTAGTTTTGTAAAGGTGATGCTAAAGTTTACTAGAAGCGCGGCGAGAAGCACTTTCCATAAAAGACTCTTATACCCATATCCTGAAACACCAAGTATCGTCGCTAAGCCGATAAAAATAGTTATGAAAACGAGGAATACATTTGCGATGTCTCGTAGAGTTTTCCATGCGGTAAATATGGAACTCTCAATGTTTTGCATCATTTTGCCCATACCAACAACAAGGTAAGAAAAAGAAAAATTAAAAATTAAGCTTGCAAAATTAGCAACGGTATACGCAGGTAGGAAGATTACGTAGTACGTAAGATGTGCCGCACATTTAGGCATAATGGATGAATCGCCAATATTTTTTAGGTCACAACCAAAGTTAACTTTCGCAAGTGCTTTTTGAGCTGATTGTTTTCCTGCTTCGTACCCCTGTGATGTGTTTGTATTAGGAGCATTTGTTCCTGTGATTTGATTGTAGGTAGATTCACCCGAGGTTGTGTTGGGGGCAGACAATCCCCCCACCTCCCACCCTTGCGGTGCCGTGTTGGGAGTGTTTATTGGTTGAGCGTTACCATACCCCTCCTCATCCGCAAAAACGGGAGTAATGGTGGGAAGTACCAACGCCGAACACACAAAACCAACCAAAAGTAGGGTAGAGAAAGTTTTTTTTGTTTTGTTTTGAAAGTTCATAGTTAATTCGGATCAGTTCCAGCATCCCCGTCTGGATCTCCTTGACTTCTGCCCCCAGGGTCACCCATAGCGCTTTCCCCTCCAATATCTCCACTTGAATCGGTGCCCACCTGGGCAGTCTGTGTCTCAGATTGCTCGCTAGTTAATCCAAGTGCATTACTTTCATCAATATCTGGGGTGTCTGGATTGTCCCACCCTGATACAACCCCACTCTCTCTTGCATCTATTCTTGCTTGAACTTCAGCTAAAGCTGCTTGTATTTTTGATTCGTCAGTATACCCCTCTATTAAAGAGCTTATTATGCCAGTATCGGTTACATAACCATACCCTAATGCTGCAAGTCCCACATATCCGCCTAACATACTTGCTGCGGTTACGGCGACATCTTCAAAGCTGACATACCCTAGTGCATTTTCCATTGCGCTAAGTGTTGCTGCAACGTCTACTGACTTAGTTACCCCATCTACAGTTGAACTTACAGTTCCTAAGCTTACTGGCTCATTTGTTTTTGTGTCTCTTGCGACCCCATCGGAACCAATATCAACTTCTTTTCCATTACTGTTTATAAACGTACCTTCGTTTGTTTTTGTCCAAACCTCTTTTGTTTCTGGATTAACCCAAACTCCTAACTGCTGTTCCTCTGGTTCATTAGGTACAAACTTCCATTCTCCATCTACAAACTGATACGATCCTTCTTGCCCATCCACTTCCCCCTGCCCACCATTTTCAACTACAGGACCGTTGTATTTATATGAGTCCCATTCTCCATCGTTTGTTTTTTCTAAATCTGCTAAAAGCCCTTTTTCTCCATCAAAGAGAACTTTCTGTACTAATGTAGATACTATAGCAGCGACTATCTCAGACACCTCGTCAGCGCTCATAAGTTGGTCAAGTCCGCCGTTCATCCAGTTATTTATTTGCTTACCAACAAAGTTTCCAGGGGTGCACACTTCTTTTACACCGTCGTTGTTCATATCACAGCGGAGTGAGAAAAAGCCGTCACCCATAGTTAATAGCGCAGATTCAGTATTTACTACATTGTTTATTTTTTCTCTTGCTTCATTTTCTACATTAAATATTGCGCTATAGCCGTTATTTCCTGCACGAGCAAGAGCCATGGCACCTGCAAATCCTCCCCCCTTAAAATCTAGGTTACCTTCAAGAACCATTTTTTTATATCCTGCTATACCTCCCCCGTTTGCGAGGTCTTGGAGAGAACATTTGTATTTTTTAAAGGAAGCGGTCAGTTTAATGCTCCGCATATGATTCATAATCGTATCTTTGAATGGTTCGCAGAGATAGGCATCGAGCCCACTTTCTTCTATAAAACCATCGAGCGCCGCAAAGGTGAGTTGTCGGAAGAAACTGTCAGGATCCGAAAGAAAAGCAGGGCCATTATCAAATCCCTTGTTAATCCAGTTAACAATATTTTTAAGTACGTACTCATACACAAGGTTTTTTGCAGCCCATGCAAGCGCGTCTAAAATACACTCTTTAAATACATTAGCTGATGCACCGTCTCCTGATGCTTTAATATTGTCAACCGTTGAAGGTTTACTCTCGTGTGTTGGGACAGAGTCAAGTGTAAATGCAATATCTTTTACAGTACCAACAATGAAACTCCATAGTTGAGGCAGGTAGCAGGCAGCCATCGCTCCCACGGTTCCACTAAAAATACTTTCTAAACTTGCTTCTGCTTCTTTAACAGGCGCCACTCCCATGTAAAATCCTGGAGTCATAACGCAAACCATTAAAAGAGCTGCTATTGATTTTTTAAAATTAGATAGGTGCATACGTATTATTTATGGTTTTCATACACATATGTTTGAAAACTGAGCACTGCTACCCTTAGTTCGGTGCGAACGCTATCAAAGGTTTGCATTGATGCTGCAGATCGAATAGGGTCGGATTCAAAGTAGGTAAAGTTATGAAGACCGGTTGCGTATGAGTTTAAGGCATTTACTAGTCGTGTATGTATAGCCAGAGCATTGTTAGGCACTTGAAGGGGTACGATGGTAGTAACACCATCCTCAACAACAGTAACAAGTTTTTTTATTTCTTGAACAGCGCGACCCCTTTCACTTTCTTGAGTGAGCAGGAGTAGTGTTTGGGGTTCGTTTTCAAAAACAGGAATAAGAGTAAGGAGTGAAT
Organism: uncultured Candidatus Saccharibacteria bacterium; assembly: GCA_964462155.1. Taxonomy (GTDB): domain Bacteria; phylum Patescibacteriota; class Minisyncoccia; order Phycocordibacterales; family UBA12088; genus UBA12088. The sequence continues at coordinate 4,000 of CAYWWH010000045.1, forward strand.
CACTTATAGTTCGCATGTATTTTTCTTTATGTTCCTGAGTCGGGGAAGAAATGGATTGAAAATCATCTGAGGAATAATTTTTTGTTGACAAGAGAGGAGATATTTTCTTAAGAGCGTTTTCTGCCATTTGCTCTTGCATTTCTGGTGTCACCGTCTCGCCGTTTTGAAGAGAAAACATATATTCGGATATAAGTTCTCGTGACGCTATTTCTGACATGGTGAGTACTGTAGTGTCTTCTGAGTTTTGGGAACCTGTTGTAATGTGAGACCCAGTATCATGTTGAGGTACCTCTCTAGAAACAGTATCTTCTTGATCGCGCACCCCATCGCCGTCGGTGTCAGGATTGTTCACATCAGTCCCCCAGAGCACTTCCTCCCAGTCGTATAGACCGTCACTATCGGTGTCCTTTTGCTCTTGTCTTAAAGAATCACTAAGTGGTACATCGAGGGATGCAAGAGTTTCAGTCGAAATGACTGAGGTTTGATGTGAGATATCTTTTGTTGTAAAAGCGTAAGAAACCGCAGCAATAAAAAGAAAAACAATTACTACAATCATAACAACGACCAGACGTTCCGGTCGGACTACAGCTTTACGGTTTCTCATGTCTACTAGTATACGATGTCTTTTACAAGTTTATAACTAGAATATGTCCTAAACTGTGGATTACACTTTGTGTTTGTGAAAAACAAAATTTCATCGACAAGTGTGTGGTATACTTTTTTTATGAGAAGAAATTGTAACAGAGGATGTTTAATAGTATTCATTGCAGTTTTTTTGTTTTCTTTTTTTAAAGGAGAGGTAGTGCTTGGGTCGAATAGCAAAGAAGTTGAAGCTAAAATCCCCCCCCTCCTGTGTAGTACCATCTTTACCTCTAGCTCAAAGAGTATTCCCGATAAGTATGCGCCCCCACTTGATTTTTTTAGTTTTTTTCTACGCCCCTCAATAAATGCGTACTGTGACAATAGAAAATCTGTCACAGTTGAAGTGGGGAATGGTGAATCAACGCACTATATATATAAGTATGGGTACACAAAAGTTGATGGAAAGTGGAAAAAAATACAGTTTACCGGGGCTAAAACAATCGGTTCGTGGATAGTGGGACAGGCGGTTATTCGTCTGGGGGGGAT
>CAYWWH010000046.1:0-4769 GCA_964462155.1 uncultured Candidatus Saccharibacteria bacterium
TCTTGATATGTACCCCCTAAAGTGTGTCCACTTTAGGGGGTACATATCATTGTGCCTTCGGCAGGAATCGAACCTGCGTTAGAAGCTTAGAAGGCTCCCGTTCTATCCACTGAACTACGAAGGCGTGTCCACATATTCACGGAAGTAAATGTGCGGGCGTGTTGAAAGTATACACTACAGTACTGTGAGGTTCGATACAAGAAGATGACACTTTACCAAACAGAAAAAAAGTGTACGCTCTACTCTAGACAAAAACCATCAACCAATTTAGGAGAAAAAATGAAAGTGATAACAAAGGGGTGGATCGAGAATGAGAAAAAAAATTTTAAACCAGATTACTCGTGGATAGGGTGTCGAGGGGTCTGGTTTGAGGCGTTGAGGAGAAATGAGTTAAAAGTCTCTGATAGGATAGGTTTGAAAGAGTTGCTCTTGTCGTATGGAGCAAACCAAGATGCACTGAATGGAGACGGTAAGAGTTTTCCGACTAAGCTGACGTCGTTAACAAACTTTTTAAAAGCGCACTGTACTAAACTCGAAGGGGTGTGGTACAGTCACGATCTCATCTTCGTCACCTTTAAGGGAGATAGTGAGGTATTAGTATTCCAAACAAACTCAGGGGGGAACTTCATCCTTTCTGAGGTAAAGAAAGCAACACTTCCTCAAGTTCTTGCTTCCATTATTACAAAATGGGAAGATCATCTTGAAGGGTGGCAGGAAGCGCGAGTCTTCCTGTGCGAACTTGCCGAAAAAACGTTGTAAATTTGTTCTTTTCCAAACCGCTTGGGGGAAAATCCAAGCGGTTTGCTGTACATATATACTAAAGTATGGTATAATATAATAAGGTTGCAGTATAAGATAAAAAATAACGGGGGTAGCACATGAAGAACGGAATTGTGGTGGGGGCGTAATGTCTTTTTCACTTCCTTCCTCGGAAGAAGGAAAAATGAAGTTTTCATCGCTCAAAGAAGAGCTCGAAAGACTCTTTAAAAGAGCGAAGGAGGAGGGTGAAAGCCCACAAATCTTTCAAGAGGCGCGGAGAATGTACGCAGAAATCTCCTCACTTCAGTAGTCACCAAGCGGTGTCGTGGTTTTCCACGGCACCGCTACGTTAGTGTTACAGGGAGTTTTTAAGATTCTATGGTACCCTGTAGCAGTATGAACGGAAAAGCAGAACTACATTGTATCGTAAGTGGGCGGGTGCAGGGAGTTGCCTTTCGCAACTTTGTACGCTCTATCGCTGAAAGCCTTTCTCTCAAGGGTTTTGTAAGTAATTTACCTGATGGATCAGTTGAAGTGTTGGCACAAGGCGATTTTGGTGTCCTCAAAGTCTTTAAAAGTCATATAGAAAAAGGACCCGAGGGTTCAATAGTGAGAGGAGTGTACGATGAGTGGAGAGAGGAACCGACGAAAGAATTTGAAGGATTTGTGATTATATAAAGCATGGAAATAGAAATACTTTTTGAAGATGACGATGTTCTTTGTGTGAATAAACCACCACATCTTACAGTACATAAAGATGGTCACACGGAAGAAAAAACACTTGTTGATTGGGTAAAAGAAAACAGACCTGACATGGAGGGTGTAGGAGAACCTATGCGTCTTCAGAATGGGGAAGTTATTGATAGGCCGGGAATAGTACATCGACTCGACAGAGACACAAGCGGTGTTTTAGTGTTAGCAAAAAATCAAAATACGTTCGAGTTTCTAAAAGAGCAGTTTAAAAACAGAAAGACGCAAAAAACGTACAAAGCGTTCGTGTGGGGAGAAATGCTTGATACTTGTGGGACGATAAACAAACCCATAGGGAGATCAAAGAAAGACTTTCGTCTTTGGAGCGCTACAGTTACTGCTAAAGGTACCTTGCGTGATGCGGTGACTCGTTGGACGTGTTTGCATGTTCAGAACGGTTTTTCATACCTCGCTCTTGAGCCGAAGACAGGGCGTACACACCAGATACGTGTGCATCTTAAGGCAGTGGGACATCCTGTTGTGTGTGATACGCGCTATGCGCCCAAAAAGGGAAATGCACTCGGTTTTACTCGCCTTGCGCTTCATGCGCAAGTCCTTTCTTTCACGCACCCAAACGGCTCGACTCTTGTTGTAGAAGCACCGTTTCCTGAAGATTTCAAAAAAGCCATAGCTTTTTTTGAATCCTCCGAACATACTAAATACCCATACTAAATACCCATACTACGTGTCCCATTGCAGAGTTTTCTTGCATGTGGTACAGTACCCCGCACTATGACCACAAAAGAAGTCATTTCACCAGTTAACGTACAAATACGTAAAGAGCTCGGCATTCAAGCCGGCGATACGGTGCGTGTGACCCAAAAGATTATTGAAAAAGACAAGGTACGCCTTCAGGTTTTTGAAGGACTCGTGCTTTGTGTAAAGCATGGCACGGAAGCTGGAGCGACATTTACAGTACGTAAAGTGACGAGTGGGGTAGGGGTTGAGAAAACATTCCCACTCTACTCACCAATGATAGATAAGATAGAGATAGTAAAACGTACCAAAGTTCGTCGTGCAAAACTTTACTACATTCGAGACAAAGCAGCTAAAGAGATACGACGCGCAATGCGTAAGGCATTCATGATAGGTTCTTCAACGGGTTCAGATATCGGAGAGAAAGAACAGTTAGCAAAAGAAGCAGCTCAAAAAGAAGAGGAAGAAAAGAAGAGAATTGAGGAAGAAGCCGCTGCTAAAATAGCTGAAGAAGAAGCAAAGAAAGTGGAAGAAGTAACAGAAACTCAAACAGAGGAAACAGTAACGGAAGAAGTAACAGAAACAAAATAATCAAACAAAACCGCGAAAGCGGTTTTTTTGATGGACAAATGGGTAATATATTTGTATTATCTATGAGCTACATGCGCAGGTGGCGAAATTGGTAGACGCACTACCTTGAGGTGGTAGCGCCCGCAAGGGCATGGAGGTTCAAGTCCTCTCTTGCGCACTTGTAAACATAAAACTCTCTCTTCTTGAGAGAGTTTTATGTTTATGTACAAGTGCGCAAGAGAGGACTTGAAGCGCGCAGGCGCGCGTGCCAAAGCACGAGAGAGCGCCGAGCGTAGACGAAACGCACTTAGGATTTGAGGAGTTGTGCTCCGAATAATCCTTAGTGACGTATCGTCAAGGCCTTGTTCTTGTGTTGCTCGTGTGAGAGGACTTGAAAAGTTCGAGCATGTCGCAACGACTCCGAGCTTGTCGAGGAGGAAGTGAGTGCGCGACTTTGTTTACTTACGAGTATAGCGAGTTAGTAAACAAGAAGTACCCTTGTGGTAAGAACTGTACCGAACATGTAATGTTCAAATCCTCTCCCGTGTAACCTGAGAGAGGTTGAACCTCTCTCATTGAAAAAAGGTAGTGCATCTCGTATGTAAATTTCAACACACTCCTTATCATACGATTAATCGTATGATAAGGAATACATGAAGGTTGAACCTTCTTTATAAAAACCAACATCATTTCTCTGCTATACTTTCCGTAATGGCATATCAAATAGCACATAGAGGATGGTCAGAGCACGAGCACGAAGAAAACACCCGCTCTGCGTTTAAGCGAGCAGGGGAACTTGGAGCGCACGGCGTAGAGTTTGATGTTCGGTGGAATGATCTTCGTGGTGAACCTGTCGTGTGTCACTATAGAAGACAAGAGAAAAATGCAGAATCACTTGATGAAGTCCTCTCGTTTCTTAAGAATTCTCAGTTTTCAGTTCTCCTTTTAGAGCTAAAAGAGTGTCACCCTCGACTGTGGGAGGAAGTGAAACGGCTTTTGATACAATACGGTCTTTTAGATAAAACGATTATCTTTGCTTTCCCGAAAGTGGCGAAAAAATTTCCATGGAGTGTGCGGAAAGACATGAGACTTGGCATCATTGCTCTTTTCCCATGGTCTATCAAGCGATATGCGAAACTTGAGCCCGACGTCATACTTTTTGGTTACGACAAGAGGAAGTGGACACAAATTATATTTCGTCTCCTGTGGTGGGATGAGACTATACGAAACATATTCCACTTACACCCAAGCATTAAGTTTATTATTGGTGTAGCACAAAACGATGAACACATTGCATACCTCGAAAGTTTCGAAGGATTGTACGGGTACACACTCGATAAAAAGGTGCACCCTAAAAACATTGACAGGAGTACATAAAGTGTTATATATTTTGCTGGGCTAAAGCAACGGTGCAATCAAAATTCAAACCTTGAGGAGAAAGCGATGGCGTTTGTATCACTGCAAAATGGTTTATCCGTACAGGTTTCAAAAGGATGTTCTGAGGGAGGGGTTCTTTTCGTACAGGGACTCACTACAAAAATTCCTTTTGAGGACCTGATGGCTATGACAAAGTTCGCTCTCACGAGTGCGCCTCTCACTGAAGGTGATCCTCGACTCAGTTTTGTTGAGGATGTTCGACGATTACAGTTTGTGAGTGACGAAACAGGGAAGCGTTTTGAGCTTTCAGAAAATAGATAGAGGGTCGTTTTGCACCCGTGCGTTGTTTGCACGGGTGCATTTGTTTTTCATTGAAAAAAAGTTACTTTTATGTCACAATTGCGCCACGCTAGGAAAGCATGGTGGCTGTAGCTCAGTTGGTAGAGCCCTCGGTTGTGGTCCGAGTTGTCGCAGGTTCGAGCCCTGTCAGCCACCCATTTTAAGAAACCCCGAAAGGGGTTTTTAAAATGGGTGGCTGAAGCAAGCAAACTGCTTTGCTTGCGTCAGGGCTCGAAAAGAGTTTTATCGTGCCTGCTCCCACTGATTTGCTATAATTC
>CAYWWH010000047.1:0-4533 GCA_964462155.1 uncultured Candidatus Saccharibacteria bacterium
TCCTCCGAAAGGGCGTAGTTATAGAAAGGCATCAGTTAGTTGTACGGCCCTTTCTCCGGCTTCGCGTCGGCCCTCGGCTTCATCGCCGAGCGTGTGGTAGCTTGTACATCCGCTCACCGCACGCGCGCACCTCGCATAGGCCGCTCACATTCGTTCGCGTGGCCTGCTCGGTGCTTGTGTGCATTCGCTATTTCGTTGCTTCGTCTGTGTTGTCTGCTTTCGAGGTATCGGCGTCTTCCGTCTCTGCTTCAGATTTCCACACGTCTTCAAGTAGCAACACTTCGGGTTGAATTTCAATTTGCTTAAGTAGAGTGTTTGTCTTATCAAGCGATTTCATAACCTCAAGCAACTCTTTATCTTTTGCGGTTATCTTTTTTTCGCCATCCTCACCCTCTCCGTCACTGTCCACATCCGCATAGGGTTTCACTACTTCAAGCTCGGCACCTTTATCAATTAATTTCAAAATTTGCTTGAGACGAGCCTTTAGTCCATTTTTCAGCTCGTTCTTTCTACCAGTATCCGTTTGTTTATAGCCCTTGAGCAGCTCTGTAACTATTGTATCGAGCATTTCGTTCGCAAGCTTCTTTCGTTCGTTATTTAGCTCACTTTCAATATTTTTATTTTTCAAAAACTTAATTTCCTCACCAGTCTGCTGTATTTTTTGTATCTTCAGATAAAAATCTGCGAGCTTGTTTAGCACAACATCGATTGCTTTTGCTGCAGCAACACCCTTTAACACAAAGAACTCCCAACACCCTTCACTTACCAAAACGATCTTATTTGGTGTTTGCTCCCCCGTAATCTCTGATACAACCTTTAGAAACTCATCAAAGTCGCCAAGCGCTTTTTGTAAGTCTTTAATTTCAGAAAATGACTCAGGAAGTAATATGCCGACCTCAAAGTCCTCTTTTTGAAAATGTGCCTCTATTGAAACTTTTTCAAGATTAGTTATCAGGTTATTTATTGTTTGAAAAAAATCACGTCTCTCCCTTATGTATTCTTCAAGCCGACTTACAATCTTGTAAGCATCAGTTGAAAGCATTTCCTCAACCGCGACAGCAATACCTTGACCAACGTATCGAGTACCGTTGATTTCCGCTATGATTTTCTGACTACTTTTTGTCAGTTCATTAGTAGAAGCTTCTTGTGTGAGATCGAGAATCTCCTTACGCTTGTCCTCTGTGTTTTCAATTTGGTTTGCTGAAACAGATGACTTTAGTTCCTCAAGTTTGGTCTGAATCTTAAGACTTTCCTCGTCCGATTTTATGTCCTGTAAGACGTTTAACAGTTTGGCGGTATTCATTGTGATGTGTGCTGATTAACTAGTAATACTCTAACATGTGTCTACTTAAATCTTTCCTCTTTTAGATCGGTTTTTGTGTATCTGTTTGTGTTTTGTTTCAGTGACAACGCGCGTGTTCTTTTTTGTAGTCCTTCCTCCAGTTGCAACGGGCTTAACGTGATGTAGAACTTTACCTTTCGGCAACTTTCCAGAAGGGTACCCCTTTTGCTTGATTACCTTTTCGATCTTTTTGGGGTCACGCTCTTTTTTAACAGCAGCTTTTGATACGGTTCGTTTTTGCATACTCGTTTTTGTTATGTGTGGATAACTATTTGATAATAGTAGTATTTTACTATACACTAAAGTATATAGAAGAAATATGGAAGCTGCAAGCCCCACAATAAAAAAGCGTCAAAAACAAGTTTTTGACTACATCACACTGTTCACCTCGGAACATGGATATGCCCCCACCCTGGAGGAAATACAAGAGCAGTTCGGTTTTAAATCCATTTCTACCGCCCACTATCACGTGAAGAAGCTACAGGACGCTGGCATGTTGGATAGAGAGGAGAGACGTTCACGATCTCTCAAAACGAAGAGCGTAAACTTTGGTAGTTTTCTTGCCAACAACACCCCAACATATTTCTCGCTTCCTGTTCTTGGCTCTGCCAATTGTGGCCCCGCGACCATTTTTGCAGTAGAAGACCCACGCGAGTATGTAACAGTTTCCGCACCATCTCTCGGTAGAAATAACAAGAGCGGCCTATTCGTCATTGAAGCAGAGGGTGACTCCATGAATCTTGCGAAAGTTGGTTCAAAAAAACTTAGTATTGAAGATGGCGATTACGTGGTTGTTGATTCCAGTGTTACCACCCCTCACGAGGGAGACTATGTTCTTTCCGTGATTGATGGGTGTGCGAACATTAAACGATATAAGAAAGTTGATGGTCGACTCGCGCTTGTGTCTGAATCTAAATCGACAGCATACAAACCCTTTTTCCTAGGTTCTGGTGATGATTTTATAGTAAACGGTAAGGTTATCGATGTTATTAAGTGATAAGCATTTTTGATATAATCGTAGTATGAGCAAGACGAACGCAAAAACAACCAACAACCCTCATAACCTGCCACTGGACAGTGTTCTGTTAGGTGACAATGTCGAGGTACTTAAAACGCTTCCTGACAATTCTGTTGATCTCGTGGTCACAAGCCCGCCTTATGATTCTGTACGTGATTACAAAGGGAAGCCAGAATTTGATCTGCATGCAACAGGTGAACAAATAGCCCGTGTGCTCAAGGAAGGAGGTATCGCAGTGATGGTGATTCAAGATCAAACTAAAGATTTTGCAAAAAGTTTGACTTCGTTTCGTACTATTGTTGACTGGGTGGACAATGTAGGATTGAGACTGTTTGAAACAGTAATTTATAGAAAACATGGCACTGAAGGCGCGTGGTGGAAGTATAGGTTTCGAGTTGACCATGAATACATGCCGATCTTTCTCAAAGGAGCACGTCCACAATATTTTGATAAGGAACCACTAAAGATTCCCTCGAAACATGGTGGAAAGGTAATGACAGGAAGTGGAAACCGAAGAACCGATGGTTCAACAACAAAAACAGTTACACGTCCTATCAATCCAACGAAGTGCAGGGGCACGGTATGGGATTATCTAATGGCAGGCGACAAAGACCCACTCAAACGAAAACATCCAGCCGTTTTCCCAGACCAGATTCCCTTCGACATGATTCAATGTTTCTGTCCTCCAGACGGTGTGGTGTTGGATCCATTCGGTGGTTGTGGATCTACAGCAGTCGCTGCAAAGCAGCTTGGTAGAAACTACATTGTGATAGATGTGGCCGAGGAATACTGCAAACTAGCAGAGCAAAGAGTTGCCACAGTCCCAACACCCCTGTTCAGTTAAATCTGCCTGGCTCCTCAATCGTGTACTCAATGTTGGTGCCGCTTGTCATCGCCATAGATAACGGCTCCCTGTCCATGAAAGCACTGTAGGTGCCGTTGTTAAGTGTTGTTACCGAAAAGTCGCCCTTGGAGAAGGTCTCGAGTCGGAACCCGTCCCACGTCCAATTCTCTCGATCGTAGGGTATTCCAACATGTGTGCTCATGCTTGAAATGAACCCTTCAATACGCTCACGCTCATTTTCATGTAGATCGTGCGTGTGATCATGTTGTACAAGATTGATCGGTAAACCACGCGGGTTAGATAACTTGAGCTGATGTCCAGACCTTTTGTTACGTCCTCCAGCTTGATACTCGGCGCCATTGTAATAACCCTTTGCGTTATATGTATCACGTAGTCGTAAAAAGGCATCAAGTCCTTCCATGATTTCATAAAAACTGTGCCCGCTAGTACAAAAATGCTGATTCAAAATGTGAGCCGGGTTGTCTATTTGCATGTACTTGATCCAGTCCAAACAATTCTCTGTATACCCAAACAAATTGTTCCATACACCATCCGCAAAAAGAAGAGGCCAGATTGCCTGTGGTGGCAAGTTTGTGACAATGCCAGCGTGATGGAGGATGCCCAGATATAAATGAATTGCTCCAAATGGATATTTCCTCTGAAAATCTTTTTTCCCATCAAACCCACGAAAGATGTTTGGCTGGATGCAATTATCGTAATGATAGTGCTGGTGAGTGATGCGGTTATTGTAGGTAACTAAGTGATTGCCTAAACTTGGCACGTTTGCCCTGTTTATTTCAACATCCAAAAATATACAATCGTTTACCGATAGACCATCTTTAATCACTAGCACCTTGCCGTCGTAGTATCCAACCACCTTCGCTCCCAAGTAATGGGTGGCAAATAAGCCGCACAAAAAACCGTCACTATCAGGGCCAAGTATTACATTCCTATCCCGTTCTGTGATCCAAGGGAAAAGATAGAGCACTTTCTGATAGTCAAGAATTTCTCGCCCATCTTGTGTTTGTGAGGTTACGTCAGGCATATTACTTGGTGAAAAATGAAAGCTCCTTGTTATATATGTGAGCAATTTCTTCAAGCTCCACAACATCAACTCGGCGTTCACCCCGTTCAATCTTAGAGATGTAAGACTGAGGGCGTTTGAGTTTCTCGGACACCTCGACCTGAGTAAGTCCAGCTTCAACACGAGCAGCTTTCAGCTGCTCTACAACCTTTTTATACTTGTTGGAATATAGAGACCTACTCATACAACATCCTAATGGTATAACCTATTGTGGGATAACCCAAAACAGGTTACAATATTAAGAG
>CAYWWH010000048.1:0-2202 GCA_964462155.1 uncultured Candidatus Saccharibacteria bacterium
TTTTACCAAGCGAAATGCGCGAACGCCCTATTTGCTTCTGCCATTCTGTGTGTATCCTCCTTTTTCTTGAATGCACTTCCTTCGTTCTTTGATGCAGCAATAAGCTCTTCTGCGTAAAATTTTGAAGCTGAGTCCCCTGTTTTTGCGCGTGCTGCTAAGATAATCCATCGCATTGCAAGTGCCTGTCGTCTCTCAGGACGTACCTCACGAGGAACCTGGTAGTTAGCACCTCCCACTCGTCGTGAACGTACCTCGACAGTTGGTCCTACATTTCGAAGTGCTTCTTCAAATACCTCAAGTGGATTTTTGTCTTCAATTTGTTTTTTTATCTCATCAAGAGCACCATATACAACTTTTCGTGCAGTCTCTTTCTTCCCATCAAGCATGACACAGTTTATGAACTTCTCTAAGAGAACGCTCTTGTATCTACTGTCTGGAGCAATTCGTGGTTTGTTTTTGATTGGTCGTCGCATATGTCTATCTTAGTACTACTTAGCTTTAGGTTTTTTCGCTCCGTAACGTGAACGTCCCTGTGAACGCTTCTCTACTCCAGTCGCATCAAGTTTACCTCGTACAATGGTATAGCGAATGTTTACGTCCTTAACACGTCCTCCACGTACCAACACGACTGAGTGTTCTTGGAGTGAATGACCCATACCAGGGATGTATGCTGATATTTCCTCACCATTTGTAAGACGTACACGAGCATACTTACGGATAGCAGAGTTTGGTTTTCGAGGAGTTTTGGTGGTTACCTTAACACAAACACCACGCTTAAACGGAGCTGGGTAGTATGTTGGTTTATTCTTTAACGTATTGAAACCCTTGCTCAAGGCAGGAACTTTAGACTTCGTAACACGATCCTTCCTTGGTTTTCGTATAAGCTGGTTAATTGTTGGCATGTTTTGTTATTTTTTCTGAAACGGGTACGTTTTCTATACAAGTACTCCTGTTTCAGACAGTGGGAGTACTGTACTACGAGCTTGAAAAGAATGCAAGTCCTGTAGCAAAAGAGACGTTTCCTACTTATCTCCATGGTCACATGTTTCAGTGTGAACATGCGACCGTCCAGCTCCTAAGAACTCAAACACTTTTTCATTCGTCATCTGAGAACGTACGAAGACTTCAACAGACGATTTATTTGCTTCTGGATAGTGATCGAGCGTATGTTTTACCTCAAGATCAACTTTCGCTTGGTCAGGTTCTATCTTCTCCTTTTTCGCAATTTCATTAAGGATTATTTGGAGTTTTGCCCGTTTTTCCGCTTCTCCTCGCCACTCTTTACGCAAATCATCCATGGTTTTGTTAATACTGCTCAAGTATTCCTCAAGCTTGATTCCCGCTCTCGCTACGCGGTCGTTGAAACTCGCCGCAATCTGATCTAATTCCCCTTCAATAAAAAGGTTAGGTACTGTGAGAGTACTTTTCTCAATAATAGCTTCTACAACTGCTAATCGACGTTTTTCGTACGCTTTTTCTTTTTTCTCATGGAGCATGTGCTTTTTCATGTTCTCCTTAAACTCAGCAAGTGTTTTAAAATTCCCTAATTTCTGAGCAAACGCATCATCAATAACGATCTCTTGTACCTCCTCACCCTCTTTTGCCTCTTCTTTAACCGAGCGATTCATCATTGTTTGAATGTTTTCAACCTCCTTATTCACTTCTTCATCGCTCACTGTCTCTTTTTCTGGATCATCCTGTTTTTCTAACGTTTTTTCAGCTAAACTCTTGTACTCAGGAAGAGTTACCGTAGGAAATACAGCACTCGTAATAGTAAATCCGATAGGGTTTTGTGGAGCTAGTTTAGTGATTGAAATATGAGGTCTTCCCACAACATCGAGTTTCTTCTCTTCAACAATATCCGCATAGGCAATACCGACTGCTTCACTTGCGATTTCTTTCAGAATCTCAAGTTCACCAACGTGTGCAATAACCATCTCTTCAGGTACATGGCCTTTTCTAAAACCAGGTAATTCAATATCTTTCTGAATTCTTCGCACCGCCTTCCCTCGGAGTGATTCAACTACAACAACTGGTATCTCACCTTTTATTTCAACTTCAGAACCTTCAAGTTCTTTAACAGATACGTTTTCGTATGATGCTGTTTTTTTATCTTCTTGCATAGTGGTGTGAGCATACCGTGTAATGACCATGAGTGCAAACACAAACAAGCCCGCAAACGCGGACTTGTAGAACTTGTAA
>CAYWWH010000048.1:2302-4315 GCA_964462155.1 uncultured Candidatus Saccharibacteria bacterium
AGCCACACTCTTCTTGATAATCTCGATTGCCTCATCTTTCCCCTTATACCCTCTCGTTTCTACAGGAGCAGGTTTTCCCTTAAGTGCCTTATATGTCTGAAAGAAGTGTTCATACTCTTTAAGAGAGTGTTTGTTGAGATCAGCAAGGTCGGTTACATCATCCCATCTCTTGTCTCCTGCTGGAACTGCGATGATTTTCATATCAGATTCACCGTCGTCAATCATGTCTAGTACAGCAACAGGACGAACAGGGACTAAGATTCCTGGATTCAAAGGAAAGGTGGTCAACACTACGACATCAAGTGGGTCATTATCCTCCCAGTATGTTTGTGGCGCAAAACCATAGTCAAAAGGATATGGTGCTGCTGAGTAGTTAGCTCTATCAAGAGCAATGAGACCTGTTTCCTTATTTACCTCATACTTATTGTATGAACCCTTCGGTATCTCAATAATGGTGTTGAAAATGTTTGGCGCTTCTTTACCAAGCGAAACCTCGTGCCATAAATTCATAGTAGGATATTTGTTATTCTTTTAATTACGTACACTATACCTCAAACTACTCTTTTGTGCCTTCTGTATCTACTGTAGCATCAGTGGAGATGGACTCGTCTTCACTTTCCTCAACCTCTTCAGAAATTTCGTCATCCATCACTTCATCAAATTCTTCTTCCTCAACAACATCTTCTTCTCGACGTTTTGGCAACGTTTTATCTGCCTTTTCAGAGACAATGACGCTTCCGTCTTCAGCAGTTTCAGTCATACTCTCACCTTGGACCGAATGAATATCAATACGCCAACCGGTAAGTTTTGCTGCAAGACGTACATTTTGTCCTCCACGTCCTATAGCGAGAGATTGTTGATCTTCTGCAACCTCAACTACAGCACGGTGTTCGTCTTCATGAATCTCAACATCCATCACCTTAGCAGGTGAAAGAGCGTCTTCGATAAAGTGTGACTCTTCTTCTGACCACTCGATAATGTCAATCTTTTCCCCTCCGAGCTCACTCATGACGGTTGAAACACGAACTCCTCGCTGGCCCACGAGGGCTCCAACAGGGTCGATGTGTTCATCTACGGCATGTACAGCTATTTTTGAACGACTTCCTGGCTCTCGTGCAATTGCCTTAATCTCAATAGCACCAGAAGCGAGTTCGGGGGCTTCAACTTCAAAAAGTTTAAGCAGGAATCGAGGATGACTTCTCGATACTCGAATAACAACTCCTCGAGGTCCTTCTTCTACAGAGTAGAGGTATGCTCGTACACGCTCTCCTTGTCGGAAACGTTCACCAGGGATTTGTTCATCGTACGGCATAATAGCTTGTGTACGCCCGAGATCGAGGAAGATGTTTCCTCGCTCTACACGCTGTACTGAGCCAACCACTATCTCACCTTCTCTTCCTTCAAACTCTCCAAGTATGGAAACTTTTTCTGCTTCTCGAATTTTCTGAATGATAACTTGTTTTGCTGTTTGTGCTGCAATACGACCAAAATCATCGTATGTCTCAAGAGGGAATATCATTTCATCGTCCACTTGTACATCTTTCTTTATACGACGTGCATCTTCAAGGAGCATATGCTTCTCAGAATCGTAGCGAACTCGCTCATCATCTTCTGAAGTTGGTGCGTTTGCATCTTTTACGTGACCATTTTCATCTGGTTCACCCGCCTCTTCTGAAGGGAACCAAACACGGGTATCGTCCACAACAAACTTAACTTGGTAAAACTCAGTTGTTCCTGTACCCATGTCAAACTTAGCTCGAATAACCTGACCTCGTTTCCCGTACTCTTTCTTGTACGCAGTTGCAAGCGCAGTTCCTATTGCTTCAACAACACTTGCGCGAGGTATTCCTCGCTCTTCTTCAAGCTCCTGCAATACACTGTTTATTACTTTTAGATCTAACATACCTTTATTCAATTGTTCTTATAATTACTTTTTGGAAAAGAAAAGCGCCCCCTCGGGGGCTGTTTCTGTATGTACCTACTAGTATACCATATCCAGAAGTGGTGTCAAAT
>CAYWWH010000049.1:0-1601 GCA_964462155.1 uncultured Candidatus Saccharibacteria bacterium
TTGAGGGCAGTTGTCAGTATCATCACCAATACCATCATCATCAGCATCACCACTTGGTGTTGTATCACAAGCATCACCTATTTCATCTCGGTCAGTGTCTGCCTGTCCTTGGTTTGAGACCTGAGGGCAATTATCAGTATTGTTATCTATCCCATCACCATCGTCATCACCGTGTGGAGTGGGGTCACAATCATTTCCTATACCATCACCATCTGTATCCATCTGATTTGCATTTGGAACCCCTGGACAGTTATCACTTGGATCATCTACACCATCATCATCGGTGTCGCCGTTTGGTGTATCGTCACATAAATCACCAATCCCGTCTGTATCAGTATCTAGCTGATCTTGGTTTGGAGTTGTGGGACAATTGTCAGAGTTATTATCAACCCCATCACTGTCAGTGTCTCCGTTTGGAGTGGAGTCACAAGCATCACCTGTTCCATCTTGATCAGTATCTAGCTGATCTGCATTACTTATAGTTCGACAGTTGTCAGTATCATTATCAATTCCATCGTTGTCATCATCACCGTTTGGTGTTGTGTCACAGGCATCTCCCGTACCATCACCATCAGTATCAACCTGACCTTGGTTAGCAACTGATGGACAGTTGTCTGAACTGTCTGGAATTGTATCACTGTCAGTGTCAGGAATATCTGTTGTACTTAAAACTACTGAGTCAATCATAAATTCATCCTTATCCCATCCTCCTGTTGCCTTTTCAAGTCCTGTAGCTCTAAAACGAAAAGCAAAATTAGCTGAATTATCAGCTGAGGTTGGTAAATTAAACGATGAATATGTCCATCCACCATTGTTTACACTTTTATGATCAACAAGTTGATTCCAAGATGTTCCGTTGTTTGTCCATTCAACATAGACATGATCAGTTGATTCAGTAGGTTGACCTGTCCTGTAATAATAACTAAGTACGATATTTGTTTTCCCAACAGTCGATACTGCTTTTCTAAGTACATCGGCTGAAATTCCCTGGCCATATATTGATGCCTTAAAACTTCCAGTATGTCCTGAACCGTTTGAGACGTGCCAATCGTCATCTACACTTGTCCAATTCGAAAAATTTCCTGACTCGAAACTGTCAGTGAAAGTATCCGCCGCATTAGCTACTGAAGCTTCAAAAGAACCCTGTATGAGTGAAAGCACTAATGCAAGCATTGTAAAACCAGCGAAGATGCGGTCTGCTAGCGTTGGCTTTCTATATATTGTATGTAATGTATTCATAAGCCTATTAAATTATTGTAGTTCGAAGATGTTTGAGTCGACCTCCCTATCCTCTAAAGACACGAAAGTGGTATTAAAAAAAACTTTCGCATCTGTTTAATAATGATTGTTACCTGTGCCCCTAAAAACCCCCGAGCCCAGTGGTTAACATGTATTTACTATACGAAAAGTGTTGTTGTTGACAAGCAAAAAACTCACGGATCTACTATTACATAAATCCGCGGTTCATTTCTCTAAATAGAGCTTTAAAATAAGTGTTTTATGAAAAAAATATAATAATTATTTATATATTGTATAAAAGATTAAAACTACACCACAAACACAAAAGCAAGTAAAGAAATATTCTTTCTTTACGTTGCGTA
>CAYWWH010000049.1:1701-4274 GCA_964462155.1 uncultured Candidatus Saccharibacteria bacterium
GTTGAACCATCTGGAGACCAGTGACTAAAATAACTGTTTTTAGCCATGTGCTTTGCCTTTGTTTGAGCAGCAAGAGTGAGCTTATTGTTCACTTTTAAAGCATTGAGACCTTCTTTAATTCGGGCTTCATTTATACCGAGCACGATTTCTTGTGCTGTGTATGGTGCTTTTTGTGTGTTTTTTTTCTCTACTTGAGCATTTCCTATTGCGGGGGTTGCAAGAAGAACGAAAAGTACGAGAGAGAGGAGTTTGTGCGAAAGTGTTCGCTGTGGTTTTGAGATAAACATGGTGTTTATCGCAAAGCCGTTGAATTTACTCTTAATCTTTAGGATTTACGCAAACAAGATGTTTTTGTAAGTCCTGAGATATACATATGACAGGTTACGCTAGTAGCTCCTTGTAATCCAAGCGTCCAAATACAGATTACAATTCATCGCTTTCATATTTTTAGGAATATTTTATTCCTATTTTTGTCACACATACATACGGTGATCGGTTACGCCACGAGCTCGAGGTAATTCAGGCGTCCAATTTGCGAATTACCCGTCAACGCCTTCACGTATTATGTAACTACTAATAATGACGACCTAGAGAGTTTCGTCACTTGATGTTAAGAGTATCAAGATAACCGGTTGCGCTATTGACTCCATGTGATTTAAGCGCCCAAATAAAAATCACACTTCTTTGTCTTTATCTCTCTATTACCATCTAATATACACCTAAGAAAAGTGTGGTGCAACATTTTTTACTATCTCCTATGTTAATTTTGTTTAAGAATATAGTAACTATATGAATATGATAAATAAAAACAGCATGTTTTGATTCATGAAATAATTATTATTTTTCCCACTTTTTGAGCACTATAGACAATTTTAAATTTTTATTTTTAAACATAAAATATGTGGATAACTACTATTGTATTCAGGTTAGTGAAAACCCGCTCACGCGTTAAACGTGAGCGGGTTTATATAACCAATTCCATACCAAAACCTTACTGATTGTTGATTTTATTGAGAAGCTTGCTAAATTTTTGGAGATTTTGAACAACTTCATCAGCATTTTCTTCCAAGCGCTCTAGATCGAGTGAACTGAGAGTTCTGAGAGTGTTGTGTAGCACAGGATCGTTCACGTCTCCAAGTCCACGGAGAAAAGCTAAGAATGCATCGACTGTGTGCGTAATCTCTCTCGCCTTGTCTTTCCTTCGCTTCAGGCATTCTCCTTCTTTCACTCTGGGTGAGGGAGTTGTGCGGGTATTCGCAAAAGAACGTTGTCTTTCAATTGATCGATTGACAGTGTTCTTTTGTACCTTTGGAGTAAGACCCTTGATTCTTTCCCACTCTTTTTTTTGGAACTCATGGTTCTCGAAATTTGTAAGATCCCTCGCGATTTGAAAGGGGATTCTCACCGTTTCTTTTCCATGCTCTATGAGCTCTTGGAGTTCAGGAGCAAGGTTTCGTAAGGATAGGTACTGAGAGACCCATGCCTGGCTTTTGCCGAGCGCTTGAGCAAGTTCTTGCTGAGTTCTACCAGCGTCAATTTCTTTGACTAGGGCTCTAAAGATTTCGAAGTGAGTATGTGCCCTTCTCCCGATGTTGTGCATAAACGCTATGAGATGGAGGTCTTCATCGGAAACGTCTCGTATTGTAGCCGGGATTTCCTTTAAGCCGATTAGTTTTGCTGCTCTCCATCTTCTTTCACCGCTTACAAGCATAAAAGTTCCATCAAGCAAAGGTCGTACGACGATTCTCTCAAGGAGGCCTTTCGATCTAATACTTTCCCCTAAGGTCCTAATGTCTGATTTACTGAAGAGTATCCTGGGTTGTTCAGGGTTCGGTACAATTTTTTCAAGAGGAATATCTCTCATAGAGTCATTCCTGTAGAATCCTTTAACCGGCTCATGACTGCTCGAGATACCTACATTCATTTTTTCCTCCATGCACTAGGATTTGAGTATGTGTATATGGTTATGACACAGAACTTTTCTGTTTTTAGGGTATCATACGTTACTACATCAATAAAGAATTATTTAAATTTCAACATGCATATAGAGAAAGACAAAACACCCAATTAAATGGGTGTTTTGCTCTCTTTGGAGAGGGATTTATGCTCCGAAGAATGAGAATATTCCGAAGAATATGTCTCTAAAGAAAGCGAATATAGATGCAATGAATGAGAATATTCCATTCAAGAATCCAGTGTCACTTTGAGGAGTAGTCGAGCTTGAACTTGTTCCCGAAGTTCCATCTGTAGTACTCGTTGCAGTAGAGCTTGAAGATCCTCCTACAATACCGGTCATCACAATGTTCGTACCATTTCCTGTGTACGTAATGGTTGTGTTTTGGTTTTGTGTTGAAGGAGTTTGAGTGTCGTTCTCGTTTGAAGTTTCTGTTGAAGTGTCCTCTTCACCGTTTCCACTCGTTTCTTCAGATGAATCAGTCTCCTCTTCTTCGAGTGTTGAAGTATCTCCTTCGTCAAGTTTTTCTTCTTCGTTTTCTTCTCGGACATAGGCATTGAGAAGCCTTCCTCCTCCACCCTGTATGGTAAGTGGAGCTGTGGTAGGACTAAACGTTACA
>CAYWWH010000050.1:0-1799 GCA_964462155.1 uncultured Candidatus Saccharibacteria bacterium
GACATGCGTCGCGAGGGTGTTTTTTATGAAAGTGCGTTGAACTTACTCGAAGTATACAATGGCAATATCATTTGCTAGTGCCATGTCATGCTCAATGGTAGCGCCGATACTATTTTCGTACCCTTTCCTTACAAAAAGAGTTTTGAATACCCCGGATTTAATGAGAGGTATAGTGAACTCTTCAAGAATAATGTACGGGTACCCTGTAGTGCCCGTTTTCCTCACAAGGGATTCAATAATCTTCTGGAAAGAGGGCAAATCGAGGACAACCCATTTTGAAGACAGTTTCCTTGCTTTGATTCTGAGCTCCAAGAGGTTGTTTTCAAGAGCGCCTCGATCTTTGGCAGTAACCGGTCCAAGTACCATTGTTTTGACGCCCTCAATACTTCTAAGCTCGTCAACAACACTGTGATACAGTTCTTGAAAGTTTTTCACCGCACCATGTTTTTCTGGGTCAAATTGTAGTAGCATGTGCACCCCCTTTTTTAAGAATTATGTATCTAAAATACAGTTTCGATAATCTGTTTTCTAGTGTACCGGCATTGTCAATTTTGTAAAGACGTATTAAACAATATTGACGAAAAATTCGTCATGAGTATACTTGTTATAATGGATTTTATCGTCGATAAATTCAAACTCCTTGGCCTAAATCCAAGAGAAATAAAGGTATTTACAGCACTCGCAACCTTCGGGCGTATGAATATGACGAAAATTGCGTCACGCTCTCAGCTTCCTCGTACAACCGTGGACGCCATTGTGCGTCGGCTCGTAAAACAGGGCTTAGTTACTGAAGAAAAGGTAAGAGGTCACCTTGAGTACGTCATGAATCCTGAGGATGTAGCTAATAAGCTAGACTGGGTTGAGAAAAGATTACGTCCAAAAGACGAGATACATAAAGGTGAAATACATAAAAATGACGAAAAAAACGTCATTATGGACATTGAATGTGATAATATAGAGCAGGAACTCCATGTATATTTTGGCGATAGGGTCAAACTTCTCTTTTCGCATGAGTATGGTGACGAAAATAGTTTGGTCGATAGGCTTATTCGCTACATCGATATGGCTATACGAGCAGATCTCAAACTTGAAATACTGCTAAGCACGAAAACAGCTGACGCTCTTCGAGACAGGGAACATGAAGTCCCTGTACCAAAAGATAGTAATGCTATTCGTCTCAATATCGTTCCTTCTTCATATGGTACGATAAGTACCGACCTCTTTGTCCTTCGTGACGCTGTTCTCCTCTCTAACCCAAGCGCAAAGAGGGCTGAAAAGATTTTGCACAAGGATACTGTCGAGACAAGTAAACACTTGCTTGGTGTAGCGTGTGAGACGGGGTGGAGTATTAACCTTGTTGCGTGGATTCGGGAGAATTGAATACGAGTTGAAAGTTACAAGTTATACGTTAAAAGAAACTTAGAATAGTATTTTGTTTTGTGCGGGTAAACCCATACACATACAAAGATATTGTGTGTGTATGGGTAGAGAGAATTGGGGTTAAGTTTCTACTTCGTTGTTATACTATTTTTAATCCGCTTGCATAGCTGGTATCGTGATTGTCCTCTTTTTTTCAACCTTGATTCCCTCAATCTTGCATCCTCTTCATCTGCATACGCTTCGTAATATACAAGTTTGAAAGGTCTTCTTGGTTTTGTTGATGAGACCAGTCCTTTATTATGTTGGTCAAAACGTTTTTTTAAATTGTTTGTTGAACCAATATATAAATCTCCATCTTTTTTACTCATTAACACATAAAGATAAAACATATACAGTATAGTATGTACAATGCGGGTAGG
>CAYWWH010000050.1:1899-4237 GCA_964462155.1 uncultured Candidatus Saccharibacteria bacterium
TACTGATAATATGTATCACAAAGAAGGTCTTTAGACAATGCTTCTATCCAAAATAGTAATTTCTTTTTGAGGTATGAACTTGAAGTGCCAACGGTACATGTACCATATGGAAGACGCTTTGTCTTATGAGCACCTGTTAGCATTTGGCTTTTGTGAAAACGTTTTTTTGGAATATCAAGTATTTTTGACCAATACTGGACACATGTTTTTTCATCTAGATCTTCGTACATGTGAACACTGACCCATATCTTTTCTTTTTTTACACCACACAGTTTAAGTAAAAAAGTTAGATAAATACGGAGTAGGTTTGGGTCAATATTTCCTAGCCTAACGTGAGAAGATGATTTTTCAGATTTATCACCTTCGCCCCAGTAGAGCATTAACCCTGAAATAAAAAGAGGATGATATTTTAGCGTCTCATATTCAGACACTGCCTCGATTTCTGATTTTTTATATAGTTCGCGTAATTCCGTCGAACGTATCTTGTTTAATTTTTCAATGTTTATTTTTGCTTGTTCAGCGGAAGCTTTTAACAATGCATTTTTTATATTTTTTGACCAACCATGCGGAGTGAGCCACGTTGAAAGTGTGCTTTTTGGGATATTAAGCCTATCTTGTATTTGTCTGTAGCTTAATCCTTGTTTTCTGAGTTTAAATACTTTTTCTTTATCATTTCTCATACTAGTATAGTAATATACAGTGGTTCAGTTATCAATTTTAAATAATCCCAGTAATAGGATTCATAAAACTTTTCTTACTTGGGCGCATTCATTTACACAGACGCTGCTTTTTTGATGACAGATTTGATGTACGCGTCTTTTTGTGCAGTGTAAGCATATCGATCGTTCCCATACTGCTTTGCAAGTTGGTTTTTTAGTGTAGCGTATTCTCGAATTTCTTTCGGGTGAGTCCGTAAGTAGTTTCGAAGAAGTATGTCATTATTCCACTTAGCTCCTTTATACCGAACCACATGTATGTAATGAGTCCGACAAGAGTCGGGTCCCTTTGCAAAGAACATTTCATACTGGTTAATACGGTAAAAATGGTACCCAATATTTGCCAGGGGCTTGATGAGCTTCTTTGCATCCTTTAAGCGTGTAATACCAACAGCGATGTCAATGATTGGTTTTGCAGGAAGATTGGGTACGGAAGTACTCCCGATATGTTCAACTGCATCAATACTTTTACCACAAGTTTTCAGTATTTTGTTTCGTTCCTTTTCAAATTCATCTGCCCAGCATGGGTTGTAGGGTGCAACTGCCACTGTTCCGCGTTTTAGTCCAATGCTTTTCATAGATTGATAATAGCAGATAGGGAAGAGTTAAAATCATTTCAACATACCTGTGGATAACTCTGGGGGTAAGGGGATAAAGGACATGTACCATACAGAGTAAATGGCTCAAAATAAGCATATTTCAATAGGACAAATTGGCGAAGAAATTGCAACAAAATACCTAGAAAACAGAAAATTTCGCACAGTTGAGAGGAATTATCGGAAAAAATGGGGAGAAATTGATATCGTTCTTGAAAAAGACAATGTCCTTCATTTTGTCGAGGTAAAATCTGCTGAATATAGTGTGAGAGTGCCGAAAGATGGAGAGGAAGCGTACAGACCGGAAGACCACGTACATTTTCATAAAAAGCAAAGATTAAAGCGAGTGATACAAACATACTTACTTGAAAAAAAGATAAAACCAGAAAAAGAGTGGACTATTGATGTAGTTGTGGTGTATATCAACACAGAGACGAGACGAGCTCGAGTACGTGTTTTAGAAAACATACTTTTGGAATAGCTTAAGGATTGTTCCAGTAATTCCTGATTTATGTATCATATTCAGCTCACTGGCTTGTCTTCTCGAAAGCCCTATCCAAGACATAGTACTTTCATCCGTCTGTATCCTATTGTCTGTTAGCTTTCTCGAAGACAACCAGTTTTGCTTACGTTAATTAAGTTTTTAGAGGAAGTTCTATATCTATAGTGGTAAAAAAGTAAAAAAGGTGGTACCGTATGTGCGTGCAAGAGTGAGTGGAGGGGTATGCCCGTCACTCACGAAGTAAGTGACGGGGTGTAGCATAGTGGTAGTGTTCGCGGTTTGGGACCGCGCGGTCCGGGTTCGATTCCCGGCTCCCCGACAAAATAGTAAAAACCGAAGGACCGTCCTTCGGTTTTTACTATTTTGTCGGGGAGCAGCGAGCCAACTGCTTGGCTCGCGTCGGGAATCGAAGCCACGGAACTTGTCGCTTAGCGACAGTGAGTGGCCGTCCAAGAATGCGAGACGTTTTTGAGTGCAGAGCACGAAAAAACATCCGCAATTCTGGGACGATTCCCGGCTCCCCG
>CAYWWH010000051.1:0-3930 GCA_964462155.1 uncultured Candidatus Saccharibacteria bacterium
CAGATTCTCTTACAGAGACGAAAGCGGGAAAAGGTCACGATAGTTGGCTTTTTGGCATGCTCCGACTTCCGAAGTATGGGATAGAGACAGACTACCTTGAAGTAGAGAAATTTATTCCTCGCAAACTCGCAACTTTTTTACGGAAACACATTCTTACGATGCACTATGCACACCTGCCACTCTTTCCACTTTTTTTTAAGTACGACGTCGTGTTTACCTCAACAGCGTACAGCTCGCTCATACTCAAAGCACTTCTTCGAGTGAAAAAGTTTAAATGGGTAATACTCGATTTTAACATTTTAGGAACCATAGGAGAGAAGAAGACGCTTCGTGAAAAGTTGTTTGCGTGGGCTGTGGGGAAGTGCGACGGCATCGTCGCGATAGGTGAACAAGAAGCTGAAGCACTTAAGAAAGCCTACCCGCATTTACGTGATTCTATTGTCTTCATTCGCGAGGCGACAGACACTGACTTCTTTAAACCTCGAGAAGGAGTTGTTGAGAAAGATGTTGTTATTTCAGTAGGAAACTATGGGCGCGACTTTGATGTTGTTATTGAGGCAACACGAGATCTTGGAGTCGAGTGTCGCATTGCGACAAAGCTTATCTCTCCCGAGAAAGCGAAAGAACTTGGAAGTCATGTGACCGTAAAATTGTACTCACAAGAAGAAATGCTCGAAGCATACCAAGAAGCAAAAATAGCGTTTGTTGGTATTTCGAAGAAAGATACGCACTACGACTCTGTAGGAACATTTGCACTCATAGAGGCACTCTCGATGGGGAAGGCGACTATAGTTTCTCATACGCGAAACATGGAGTCGTATGTGCAAAATGGTGAGACAGGTATCCTCGTCCCTCAGTTTGACTCGCACACGTTACGAGAAGAAATTCAAAAACTACTCAAAGATGCCGAGTTGAGAAAGAGACTTGGGAAGAATGCTCGAGCATGGGCAGTGGAGCATGTTCATGCTGAAAAGTTTGCCAAAGAGTTGGCAAACTATTTAAAGAGAGTAGGAACTATATAGTATATATTATACTATATTATACCCATATAGTCAAATACTTGTACCTGTCAAAGTAGCGCTGATTTGTGCTACGATATTCGTGTTATGAAAATTTCAATTGTCTTGCCGATATACAACGAAGAGGTAAACATCCCCATCCTCTATAAAGAACTCAAAGACGTGTGTACGGAGAATAAGCTAGACTATGAAATAGTCGCAGTTGATGACGGTTCAAAAGACAAGAGTTTTGCAACGTTGAAAAAAATTGCTGAGAAAGATACAAACCTCACTATACTTCGATTCAAGAAAAACACGGGACAAACAGCAGCCATGTCTGCGGGCATGAAGCGTGCCACGGGAGACATTGTCATCCCTATGGATGCTGATCTTCAGAATGATCCGAAAGACATTCCACAATTTCTTGAAAAGGTGAAGGAGGGGTATGACGTCGTATGTGGATGGAGGAAAGACAGGAAAGATACCTTCATTACAAGGAAAGTTCCTTCAAAAATAGCAAACTGGGTCATTCGGAGGATAACGGGCGTACATGTGCATGACTATGGATGTACGATGAAAGCGTTTAAGAGAGAGGTGCTTCAAGGTATTGAACTCTATGGAGAAATGCATCGCTTTATTCCGATGTACGCAGTTTCTGCAGGGGGGAAGATTACAGAGATAGTGGTGCACCATAGACCACGCACACACGGTGAGACAAAGTATGGCCTCGGTCGCGTGTACAAGGTGATGCTCGATCTTATTGTTGTAAAGTTCTTGCAAACGTACATGAACAGACCAATGCACTTTTTTGGAGGGTGGGGATTTGTTTCGTTTTCCCTTGGAGTACTTGCTGGGACGGCATCTATTATTCTTAAAGTTATGCACCTCCGAAGTTTTATTGAAACACCGCTTCCCATTTTTTCCGCACTGTTTATCATCGTTGGGGTACAGCTTCTTGCGATGGGAGTTGTTGCTGAAATGCTCATGCGTATTTACTACGAATCTCAAGGTAAAACTGCGTACGATGTGGTCGAAGAAGTATAATCCTCATAGGAGATATGTGTGGAATAGCAGGATACTACGGGAAGGGTGATGAGAAGATGCTCAGTGCGATGAACACGTCTCTTTCTCATCGAGGACCCGATGATCATGGAGTACATGTCTTTCCTCTCTCAAAGGAAATATCCGTAGGCCTGGCACAGAGACGACTTTCAATAGTCGATCTTTCTCCTGCGGGGCATCAGCCCATGACGAATGAAAAGGAGGATGTGTGGATAGTGTTTAATGGGGAGATATACAACCACAACGATTTACGTGGCGAGCTTAGAGACAAGCACGTCTACCGCGGGAAGAGTGACACCGAAGTCATCATCCACCTCTATGAAGAGATGGGTGAGCGCGTCTTTTCAAAACTTGAAGGCATGTTTGCTATAGCACTCTTTGATATGAAGAAGGGCAAGCTCTTTCTCGCACGTGACAGGATGGGTAAAAAACCGCTCTACTACAGTATACAGAAAGGAACGCTCATGTTTGGGTCTGAACTTAAGGCACTCATGGAGCACAAGGAGTTTACAAAAGAGATAGATCTTCTCTCGCTTCAAAAATATTTTCAGTTTGAGCATATTCCGACTCCGCACTCTATTTTTAAAGATACGTGGAAGCTTGAACCAGGGACATTTCTTTCATGGGACGGAAAACAAGCAAAAAAAGAAACATTTTGGAGACCGACTTTTCTACCGAAGAGTACATCATTTGATAATGCGAAAAAGGAGCTCGACGATGCATTGACCCGTGCTGTGTCTCTGAGGCTCGAAGCAGATGTTCCTGTAGGAGTCTTCCTTTCAGGTGGGATAGACAGTAGTGCGGTAGCGTACTATGCGACGAAGGCGAGTACTCAGAAAGTGAAGACATTTTCAATAGGATTCAAAGAGAAAAGTTTTGATGAGTCAGGGTATGCTCGACAGGTGGCGGAGTTTCTAGGGACAGAGCATGAAGAAAAAATTCTCCCGGTAGAAGAGTGCTTTACACTCCTTCCTGAAATAGCGAACTACCTTGATGAGCCGATAGCTGATTCTTCGATACTTCCGACGTACCTCCTCTCACGATTTACGCGTGAGCACGTAACCGTGGCGCTCGGAGGAGATGGAGGAGATGAAATTTTCTGTGGGTATGACACTTTTCTTGCTTTGCGTTTTGCCTCTCTCTATGAAAAAGTTCCGGCAGTTTTAAGAAAGATGTTTCAGAAAATGGTGTCACTCTTACCTACGTCTCACAACAACATGAGTCTAGATTTTAAGCTTAAGAAATCGACGAAAGACTTCGAGGGAAATCCGCACCATCTTTTGCTCCGTTGGATTGGTGCCTATGGAAAGGAAGATAGGAATGCTCTTTTTAGTGCACAAGTCTTAAATGCAGTGAAGGAAGAAGATGTGTTTGAAGACGTTGATAGGTACATACGAGAGACAGAGGTTGGAGATAGGTATGACGAACACGCACTTCTTTTTGAGCGTATGTACATGCTCGATCAGACTTTGGTAAAAGTGGACAGAGCGAGTATGATGCACGCTCTTGAAGTGCGAGCTCCATTTCTTGACGCGCATGTTGTCGAACTCGCAAACCACCTCCCCACACGTTTTAAGATTCGAGGGTTTGAGCGGAAGTACATTTTAAAGAAACTGCTCGAAGGTAAACTTCCAAAAAACATCCTTTACAGAAAAAAGAAAGGGTTCGGTGTTCCCATAGGAGCATGGCTTAAGAAAGAGTTGCAACCCCTCTTGCGTGAATACTTGAGTAAAGAATCACTTGAGAAAACAGGGTTCTTTAATTCTGCATATGTAGAAAAATTGATTGATGACCATACAAAGGGTTTGCGAGACAACCGTAAGCAACTCTGGACTTTACTCGTTTTTATGCTCTGGTATAAGAAGTGGAT
>CAYWWH010000052.1:0-3855 GCA_964462155.1 uncultured Candidatus Saccharibacteria bacterium
CCCATCCTCAGTACATACTAAAAAAACAAAGGTACCGGGTACCTTTGTTTTCTTTTTACTTTTTGAGGAGGTGGTGGTAGACGGCTATTCCCCATGAAGCGATGAGGAAGAGGACGGAGAAGAGCATAGACAACTGTTCTTGAGTATTACCGAAAGAAATAAAATCATTCCCTGATCTTGTTGGTGATATCAAAACGATTATTACTAAGACAGGTAGTGTGACAAGAGCAAACTTTCTCCACGTTTTGTATACTCCTTCTTTGAGGAAGTAGAATGGAATGAGGGAAAAGAAAATTGAAAAAGATAAAAGTGATATAAATTGATAACTTCCAAAAATAATCACATCAATACAACCGAGAAGAGAACCGTAAACTCTAGTACAATCTCCCGACATATATTCCGTTTGAAAACCTTTCCACGCAACAATCATTATTATAATGAATAGTAATATTAAAAATATTTTAATTTCTTTTTTATATCCCATAGGTAATACATTATTAACTTTTAAAGAGTTTCTTTTAATTCGTGAATGATGCTAATTATTCTCTCAGCATCACTTTTTTCTATCCTCATCTTTAACGGTTGTTTCTTTGACGAGAGAAAGACTACCTCTTTCTCAAGAATAGTAAGCATGAGGTTTGCCACTTTTACATTTCCTCGTTCGCTAAACCGTTCTGCGAGGTACACTGTTTGCAGTAACTGTTTCTTTCCTTTTGTGTCTAGCTTATCTATTTCCTCTTTCAAGTCATCAAACGTGACTCTTTCGTCTCCATATACTGTAGCATCTGTAACCCCGTCTCCATTAGTATCTAAATCAAGTTTTGTTACTTCCTCTAGTGAAGAGAAGGTGAGTGTGCTTTGAGTACTTTCTGTTACAGGTACATCGGTGAATGTTTTTGTTTTTAGTACCTTTCCCTCTTTCTCTTCAGTGAGTATGAAGGTAAACGTTCCTTCGCCTGTACCCTGCAATTTAACTGTGTATTCTTCTCCCAAAAGTGGAGCTCCAAGATACTTCCCTTCACCAAATTCAAGGTAGTATGCATTTCCGATACTTTCTTCAAGATTTCCTGATGTATTGATACCAACAAATCCTTCAGGGTTTTGGAGCGATACGGTGGCGGGGGAGTGCATGGAGATGCGGAGGTAGGGGTCGGGTGTAGAGAGGTTGCTTCTGTCTGAGTAGATGTATTCTCTGTCAGGTGTCTGTTTTTGTATTTTATCTTGTAAGAAATCAAGCAAAGAGTCGACTTCGAGGATTGAGGCGTGGTCACGACTATAATTTGTAAGAACTTTGTTGTAATGGTACATATCCACATACCACGTCTCCACCCCACGTCCCTCATCACTTTCTTCACCCATAGCGACAGCGCTTGGAAGCACAACTGTTCCATCTCCGTCGGATGTCCACACTGGTCTCGGATCAAGGTACGTTTCAGTACACGGGCCTGTTAGTCCATCTTCGCAGGGTACAGTGTGTTTTCCTTCTACGTACTCAATACCTTTCACTGTTTTCTGTATTCCCCACCCTGCTATCTGTACGACGGTGAAGTCGGGTTTAGTGTCTCCGTTTAAGTCTGGTGGTGTCCAGTCATCGATGCGTTCGTGGAGAGTTTCAGCATCATCAGTGTAGTCATTTCTCGGAGTCATGGGGATGGTAAGGTCGTCTCCCGCTTCTCCGAGGTGTATGTCGAGGAAGTCACGCATTTCTTCATACGTCGTTACATCTTCTCTTTGTCCTGTTACAAGTTTGGTGTAGTTGAGTATATTCCCATCTTCACCTACATCATGTACCATGTCGAAGTATCGTGGTGAGGGGAGTAGGGTGTAGACACTTGGCATGTCTCTTGCGATTCTTCGAAGTGTCTCTGCTGTTGCAAAGTTAGGCCAATGTAGCAAAGGTATATCAAGCTCTTGCCCATACCCATGGAGGAGTGACGCAACAGCTTTCGGTGTACCAAGTTGTGGCGTAGCGACGAAGATAACGGCGTCTATCTTTGTGAGGAGATGACGGTACTTGTGGTTTGGATTGTCTTCAAGGTCTGTGAGGAGTTTCTTTGTGATAAGTCCTCCCATGGAGTGAGCTACGATGGTTACTCTCCCTGTGTCTGACTCTTGTGCTAACCGTTCGAGCTCTGCGTAGATGTGCGGTGAGTCTGTTGTGTAGCGTGGGTCGAAGTAGAGTTTCTCACTATCTACTGTACCTCCTTGGAGTATAGTGTCGAAAGCAAAGCGCCAGTCATACGGTAGTACTGCATAATCTCTCATGAGGCCGTCTTCTGTTTTCCAGTCTTCGAGGTTGTCGAGAAATGATTTATAGATGTTTGAAGTAAAGCCCAAAGCTTCATCAATAGCTCCATCTCTCCCAACTTTCGTGTAGATATCTTTATGTAGACTTGTTCCGTCACCTTTCATCTCAAGTGCTCGTGCATCTGCATCTCTGTTTGGCTCCCAGAGTTGGTCTTCAAACCAATCGTCTTCGTTTTCTTCAAAGAGACGACTTGCTTGGAGTCCAGGGAGGAAAGCGATTGAGGAGTAGCCTGCTGTTACGGTGTAGAGGTGTGCTTGGGTATCTTGATCAAGTACGTGCTCAACACCTTCTACACGGGCAATGAAGCCGTACGGGAACATACCCTTCGGCAAGGTACGACTCACGGTATACTGCTCGCCGTTTACATATGACCCATCAAAGAGGTTTGGATTTTCAGCATTCGTGTCAACTTCAAGTGGTATATGTTCGTTGAAGATAGAGAGGTACATCGTTTCGGGTGGGACATCCCTTTCGTGTGTATATATGACCTTAAACATAAATGTATCACTGTCTGCGATACCTTTCTCAAGATATGGTCCTGTTGAGTGTACACCTCGGATACCGTCGTAGCCCGCTTCCATAGGGAGAGTGAGGATTGGTACTTCTTCAATATTTTGTGTGCGTACCGTTGCAGTGATTGTAACGGTGTCAGTTACTACTTCCTGTGCGTATGCAGGGAGAGGTGCAAGTGACACTTGGGGCATCTCTCCAACCATCACCTTGCAGGTGAGTGGCGTGTCGAGAAGTTCTTCTGGAAATACGAGATTACCTTGTGCATCATACATACCACAGGTGCCTGAATGACAGGGTACGGAAAGTGATACTTGGATTGTGTCTTCCGTGTCATTGGGGACTTGTAGAGTCATTGCTCCATCTTCCGAATCACTGAAAGTGAGGAAGTTACAGAGTAAATTATCCTGCGCCCAAGCATGAAAGTCATACGATTCGCAGGCACCATACTCATTCCACTCTAAACAATAATCTCCTCCTTCCTCAGGAAACAGTACGTATTCGACTGGGTAGTACTCAAAATCCCCTGTTTCAGGCTTCACGGTAAACGTTGTACTTTGAGGTACTTGCCCTACGTACACATCAAGCGCAATCTCAGCAGGAGAAACAGAGAACGTGTTTTCATACGCAAAGAGAGCGAACCTTTGTAGCAGATTACCGAGTGTTGTTTTAGAGATCAGTGCGGGCGCGAAAAGAAACGCCGTGAGAACGGCAAGTATTCCAAAAACTTGCCAAACCTTCATTTTTGTAGGATAGCATTTTTATTTTGTAGCTGCAGTGTCGAGTGGGGATAACTTAAAATTTTAAGATGTAGCACTAATTTCGCGGCCGCGAAATTAGTGCTATGTGGTTTTTAATACTTTATACTCTTCGTTCTATTTTTTCACTTTCAATATTTTTTAGTGCTATTACGTGTCTAATGTACTTGGTGTAAAACTAGTTCCTTTGTGGAAGATCGAAATGCGCGCGCAACCATTCGTCCCCTTCTATCTCATCAGCAATGATATACACTGCACTCCTTCCAAGTTTTAAATTGA
>CAYWWH010000053.1:0-3727 GCA_964462155.1 uncultured Candidatus Saccharibacteria bacterium
TGACATTGAACACTTGAGAACGACACATCGAGGAGAGGCGGATACGCAGGCAATGCGCAATACATACAGCAAGAAGCAAGCATCAGAGCTTGCAAAACGAAACGACGCAACCCCTGAACAAAAAACTGGACTCACACACGCAGCACACAAAAATGAACGAGAAGCGTTACGCTCTGCTACGACAGGAACTGTAAACGCAGAAGGTATCAGTAAAATCACCATGGATGACGTTAAGAATATATCTAGAGATCTCGAAACCAATCCTGATGCAGTGAAACATCTCTCACAAAAAGTGTTTAATGAAATCATGGAAAATAAAGATGAAACCTATGACAAAAACACTCTTGATACATTTAGAACGACTCGAGACAACTACTTAGTCAACTTACCTGAAGACAAGGTAAAAGAACTTATTGCCAAAACAAAAGGCGCAGAGTTTGCAGAAAATAGTAAAGATTTCCTAGTCAGAGAAGAATTCCTTAGAAATATTGATACAAAAATACTTTCAGAAATGTATAGCCAAGGACAGAATCTAAACAAAGAAAAACGAGATGCTATTAAACAAAAAGTCGAGGTCTTATGCGACGCAATTCCATATCAAAACCAAAACGGAAGGCGAGTATACGGACAAAACCTTACCCAAGAACAGAAAAATATTGTGAGTTTGTATCAGTGGCTAAATAATAACGGCAGATTTTCAGTATAGCGTATGAAAGAATTTATCCAAGAAAAAGTATCGGAGCGTTTTGCGAAGCTTCCTGAAGCGGTACAAACTGTCATCCTCTCAGACGAAGTTGCAGACGGCGTACTCAAAGCAATGACCGACGCAGGACTGAGTGAAGAGAAGATGAAAGTGTGTAACCAACAAGCAACACTCGTCGCTGTCGGCTTCACTACCACAAAAGATTTCAAGGAGTTCGTAACAAACGAGCTCGACCTAGGAAGAGAAAAAGCGGACGCACTCTTTACCGCCATTTCTGCATCCGCCTTCACTCCTATACGTGACAAACTCCTTGAAGTATTTGACGCAAAGGGTATAGAAGCGAAAGAAACAGCAACAAGCACGACCGACCCGTACCGAGAGAACGTGTAGACAACGTTTAGAGGATTGCTTCATTAAGTGTAACGTAACCGTATGAGATTTTCTGTACCACAATTTATCGAAGTGGAAGACAAAGTGTTTGGACAACTTACGTTCAAGCAAGGTGTTTACATTATCGGTAGTGTTGGAATCACCGTTGCTATTTTCATTAAAGCAGGATTCTTGTTCGCTCTCATTTTCGGAGGACCACTTGTCCTGCTTGCGTTTCTCCTCTCTTTTATAAAAGTACACGGCCAACCTTTTATAAACATTCTCTACTCTTTCACCTACTACCTCATTAAAGATAAACTCTACCTCTGGAAAAAGACGGAGAAGAAAACAGTAGAGAATGACGCTCTACAGGGACAAGAAAAAACTCCCCTCACCCGCCCGACCTCACCTCACCTTAGTCAGTCTAAACTCCGCGAACTCGCGTGGACACTCGACACGAAAGATACGTTTGATAGAAAAAAGTAGTATGCCAATATCCGCAAAACCAAGCCAAGACTTTGTTCCCATCGAACAAATACACGACGGTATCGTTGTTTTAAAAGATGGAACTATGCGCGCCATTATTATGGCTTCTTCAATAAACATGGTTCTCAAAAGTGAACAGGAACAGGCCTCTATCTTGCGCCAGTTTGAAAGCTTCCTCAACTCACTCGACTTTTCTATTCAGATTTTTATTCAATCTCGCGAACTTGATATACGCCCCTACCTTGCGCTCCTCGAGGAACAGCTTCAAAACCAAAACTCAGAACTCATGAAAATACAGATACGTGAGTACATAGATTTCGTTCGTGGCTTTGTCGGTGGTGCTAACATCATGACAAAAGGGTTTTACGTCGTTATCCCATACAGCCCTCCTTCTCTTGAGATACAACCTTCGGCAAGTGGCATTAAAGCCATACTCAACAGTGCTAAATCAAACCCCGCCGCAATATCAATGCAACTTTTTGAAGAGTACAGAACTCAGCTCGAACAGCGCATCTCCGTTGTAGTCCAAGGTCTCTCACGCACGGGCATACGCTCTATCCAGCTTGGAACCGAGGAGGTCATCGAACTCTTTTACAAACTCTTCAATATCGGAGAACGGGATGCAGCTATCCCAAAAAATAACCAGTAATATATGGGATTCTTTTCTTTCAAAAAAAACACCGACACTGAAGCGCCACCGGTCCCGAAGCTGGACATAGGGTCTATTGTCCCTCAAGACATGTATGAAGTGAGCAACCTTGAACTTAAAGACGTTCTCGCTCCCTCAGCACTTCAGATAACCCCGCGAGAGCTTAACCTCGGCGACCAAGTTGCTCGAACTTTCTTCATTATCTCGTACCCTCGCTACTTAAGTGAAAACTGGTTTTCGCCTATCATTAATCTTGAAAACGTTTTTGATGTCTCCATCTTTATCCATCCTATCGAGACTGCTCCGACATTGAAGAAGTTTCAAAAGAAAGTAGCCGAAGTTCAGAGTCAAATAATGGACCGTGAAAAGAAAGGTTTGGTTCGAGATCCTATGCTTGATGCGGCATATGAGAATCTCGAATCGCTCCGAGATTCTCTCCAACAAGCGGAGCAACGTCTCTTTGATGTCGGTGTGTACATTTCAGTCTACGCGGAAAATAAAGAAAAGCTCAATAAAGTCGAAGAGGAGGTGAAGAGTATGCTCGAAGCCCAACTCATCTACCTTAAGCCGGCACTGTTTCAACAAGACCAAGGATACAAGAGCGTTCTCCCCCTTTGCACCGACGAACTTTTCGTACACAGCAAACTCAATAGTTCACCACTCTCATCTATCTTTCCATTTATTTCTTTCGACCTTACGTCAGAGAACGGTATTCTCTACGGTATTAACTTGCACAACAGCTCGCTCGTCCTCTTCGACCGTTTCTCGATGGAAAACTACAACTCAGTACTCTTCGCAAAATCGGGAGCAGGGAAAAGCTATGCCATGAAGCTCGAGGTGCTTCGCTCACTCATGTTTGAGACCGAAGTCATCGTCATCGACCCTGAACGAGAGTATGAGTACATGGCAAATGCGACCGGAGGACGGTACTTCAACATATCACTCTCTTCAGAACACCACATCAACCCGTTTGATCTTCCTGTAGTGCATGATGATGAAAACCCGGCAGACATCTTACGACAAAACATCATTACCCTCGTCGGACTCTTCCGTATCATACTCGGCGGTCTCTCACCTGAAGAGGATGCACTCATCGACCATGCGATAACAGAAACGTACGCACTGAAAGACATTACAGGTAACGTCGATTTTTCAAACATGGCGCCTCCTCTTCTCTCCGACTTTGAGCTCGTCTTAAGTGGTATGGAGGGGAGCGACTCACTCGTGAGACGTTTGACAAAGTATACGAAAGGTACCTGGGCCGGATTTATAAACAAGCCCACAAACGTCGATATTAACCAAAAATTCGTCGTTTTTTCTGTGCGTGACATGGAAGAAGACTTAAAACCAGCGGCAATGTACATTGTCACAAACTATATCTGGACTTCTGTGCGTCGAGAACTCAAAAAACGCCTACTCGTTGTTGATGAGGCGTGGTTTATGATGAAGAGCGCTGACACCGCAAGCTTCCTCTACAGCGTCGCAAAGAGAGGACGTAAGTACTACCTTGGTCTAGCGAC
>CAYWWH010000054.1:0-3622 GCA_964462155.1 uncultured Candidatus Saccharibacteria bacterium
CTTTTCCCCATCCTTTAAGATACCTACTAGTAATTTGCGGTAGTATATACGTATTAGATTAGATATATGGGCTTCAAAAAGACATTAGAAAATGTTGGAAAGAGGGTAACAGGAAAAGGACCTGAAGTTGTTTTTGGCAACACTGTCGAGAAATACTCAAAAGAAAACGGCGTTACTGAAGATGAGGCCCGTAAAATAATTTTCTTTGAAAACTTTGACGCTCTTTCAGACGAATTTCATTTAACAGGGAGCATGGAATTTGACTCAAAAGAGTACAGAAATTTCTGGGCTGGCATGCGAGAGACGTTCACAGAAAGCGAGCTTGAAACATTTAAAGCAAATTCCCTCTTATCCACCTTTCCTTCTATCCCTGTTACCATTTCGCCACGTGAGTTTGCTCAGATGAAAAAGAAATTCCAAGATCAATTTGGAGGCAAAAACCCAAATAACGCTATACTAAAAGAAACCGCTGAAAATATAAAAGAAATGCGACAACTTCTCAGTCGCATAAGCACGTATCCGGGTATTTCTACTTCCCCTTCAATGGCCGATCTTATTGTAACTCACCCAGAAATTGCCGATGATTTTGGACGTGTACTGTATCTCAAGGAACAGATCGACTCAGTACATGAACGCTTTGGAGACTCAGTTCAATTTGACAAAGATGTTGAAGGTCTAAAAATGCAAACAAAGGAGATTATTGGCAAGTCTTCCTTTAAGGAGGTTGGTTCGTTTTTCAAAAGTATGTGGACGGGGACAAAGTTAGTATCGAAAGGAGATTTTGTTGGAGCGATGACCCATACAACAGTAGCTGTTGCACGTCTCGCAACAAAAACAGGATTAGGAGCGCTTAAACTTGGTTTTGCTGGATTAAAAGCAGGTACTTCATACGCTAAGAAAAAGATACAATAGTCCTATGACAAATGTAAATCATTACAAAGAAATAATTCAAGCATCTTTTCTTACAGATAAAGACAAAGAAACACTAATACAACACCTTGATACAGACGGGGTTACAGAAGCTTTTATCACACTTTTTAATGAATTACTGATAGCTGAAACGGACATCAGAATCGCTTCTTTAGAGAAAGACTTAGAAGCGTATGAATCTGATTGTGCTCAATTAGACAGTACATACTCAAAGAAAAAAGATGAACTGGAAAAGAAACTAGAAGATGCTCTCTCATCCATTGAAAAGACCGATTTAAAAAATAGAACAACTGCAATGGAGATGTATGATTCTGAACTTAAAAAACTTCAGAATGAAATCATGGGTGAGCTTAAAAAACTTAATGCCAAACACTCTGTACGACTCTATGAAAATGCCTACAAAGTGTAAGCAATCCTTGACGTTAAAAAATGAAAACCGCCGTCTCTTCAGAAGAGACGGCGGTTTAATGTGGGCAAGGTAGTTCTTTTAACTTCTTTTAAATACACACGTTGTGTATTTATTAGAAACAACGGAAATTAATTTCCAACCGAGATCACTCATCATCTCGAGAGCATGCTCAAAATCCTCATCGCGATTCCATCCCCATTGACTGATTTCGTCCATTGCTTTGATGAGTTTCTCACCCGCTTCAATGCAATTTGGAACCCTGTCCAAGGAATAACAATCACAACCGCCGTTGCTAATTACTAAATATTTACTTGCCATGAAAAATCTCCTTTTTATAAGAACAGTTTCAAGTAACCCTTGTGTTCGGGATTACCCAAATTTAATTAGTACTGTTATATAATATCATATTTTCTATATTGTGTCAAATATTATTGAACAGTACCATTTGTTCAAAAAACACATAATTTGACTCCATTTAAATAAGTGTTATAATATACAAAGAATTAATCTTCATGGAAAAAGGAGGAAACATGAAAGAAGAATTTCGTCGGATCGATGAAGAATTTGATCCGATTTTGAAGGAGGTCGATTCCCTCCTTAAACAAATCGAAGGTCGCACAACTGCGTCCTTGCCGTACACAGATACTCAAACAGTACGGCAAAAACTCAAAGGTATTCACATGCTTCTTAAGACAGCGTGAACACCTTACAGCGCAGGACACCGTGTCCTGCGTTTTGTGTTCGCTCCTCGTATTGAATAAGTTCAACTGTTAATTGGGTGGGGTAGAATTTTGTATGGAAAAGACACTAGACTTTTTCTTCACCACTTCTCCTATCCATCTTATTTGTCATTCTACTTAACAACTCTTTGCAGGCATCTTCCTCAGAATCAAAAAAAGATTCTTCAAATCTACCGCCACGTTCACTATAGTAAACAGTCCATTTGCTATCCTTGCTTCTTAATACAGTTTTATTATCTGTAATCCCTTTATCACCAATCAAATACCAGTGATTAGGTATATTGAGTTTTTCCAACTCAGAAATTAATTCTTCTGTTTTCATATTGATCATAATAGCATATAAACCAGAATTAATAACATTCAATAACTGAAACCCTGTTCCCCTTAAACGCAGAAAAGTACTAAGAGTAGCGCATTTCTAAGGACTCAGAGTGTGGGATGATGTTTGAATGTGTATGTATAAAAGAAAACCGCCCTCCAACGGTTTTCGTTGTGGGCGATGTACGCATGATATTATTTCACAGACTCAGACCCTAATGACTGCGCAAGTTCTTTTGCCCTTGGTAAATCACTTTGATACATTGCAAGTCTTAAAATATCAACACGTTTACCATCAACAAAACGATGGCCAATAAACCTACCCTCTTCCCTGAATCCCCCTTTGAGTAAAGGTTTTAGTGATTTAACATTATGCGCATATACATCAGTATAAATTTTGAACAAATCATACTCTTCCATTACGTAACAAGAAAGTAGCAAAAAAGCATCGACGCCGTATCCAAAGTTGGTAAACTCCTTTTCAAGATACAGTGTTATAAAAAGATGTTTATCATATTCACTGAAATTGTAAGAAAAGATTGTGCCAATAGGAACGCTTGTTGTCTTTTTACAAACAATGTATTGCTCGTGCCTATCAACTCTAAAATCATAATCTAACTCCTTCACAAAATCATTGAAAGAAATTTCATCTTTCTTTTTTGTACAGTTTAGAATGAAGACCTTATCATTACGCCACCTCCACAATAAATTGTAATCATCTTTTGTTATTGGTGACAAAAAGATACGCCTTGTATGTGGTGCAAGCATGTTTTTGCCTCCCCTCCCTTTTTTACGACTAAATTAACATTAGGGGCGAGTTGTTCTTCGCCCCTTAATCACCATCTTTCATTTTTACTTACCGCTACCGGAACTACCTGAATCAGAACTATTTGAATCAGAGCCACCCCTGCCAACCCACCCTTCGCGGTGCTTACCATCACCACTTCTTGGAGTAGCTGACCAAGTGTGGTCATGCAAACTACCGTTAAAATTATCAAAACGGTCTTGTCTTGCAGTTCCTGCAGAGTCACTTGATTTCCCTGAATCTGGTCTGAAATTAAAAGATGCTTCACCATCTTGGTACTTGCCCATGCGATACCTCCTTGCCCTTGATTTAAATTATTACTGTTTGATAAGCAACCTGTTTTTAATAGTAAAATATTGGATGCTTTTTACAATTGACATAACAAATATTTGGTTGTAATTTGTTTAGAAAGTTATTTTA
>CAYWWH010000055.1:0-3497 GCA_964462155.1 uncultured Candidatus Saccharibacteria bacterium
GCTTTCTTATCTCGCACAAATATAAAGCGCACTGTAAGTGCGCTTTATATTTGTGCGAGATACGGGAATCGAACCCGTGCCTAGTGCTTGGGAAGCACTCATTCTACCACTAAACTAATCTCGCATATATTAAAATAATACATTTACTATTTTACCCCAAAAACCCTCTTCTTGCTCCTCTGTCTTTGTTGCTGTTTCTTTCATTTCTTCGTCATCTATGAGAACGATAACCTCCTCCCCCTCTTTCCCCACCTCATATCGACTTCTCAGCTCCATCTCTATCCCTCGTGGGTCCTCAAGTCGAGAAATATCGCTCTCAAGTTCTCCCGCTCTTTTCTCTAACTCAATAAGTCGAGCGGACAGTTCCTCGCGCTTTACTCGAGCTTGTTCTTTCCTTTCATATGCCCCATAAGTTGAGAGAGCAAGAAACATAATTACCACAACCAGCACCATTAAAAATGGCTTTGAATATAGCACTTTTTTCCACCTCCTCTTTTCGTAAAATTCAAGCATACATTGCATCAAAACATTGATATGATACTATCATCATACCCTTTTCTTGGGGGTTTAATCCACTTTACTCTCGTATGTTTCTCTTTAATAAAAAAACACGCAATACTATTAAATTCGTCTGGGGAATTCTCGCAAGCATGGTCGTTTTGAGCATGATTATTACCTACTCAGGATTTACTGCACTACCAAACGCACAGCAGGGCTCTACCGAACAGCAAATCGAAATCCCTCCCGAAGTACGGGCTCAGCTTGAAGCACAAAAAAATGGTGGCACTATACCAACAGGCGACGACAATTCACCAGAAAAACAGCAGATAATGAAGGCGATAGAAGAAGGGAGACTCGACATTAACCCAAGCGATGGAGAAGCTCCTGTTCCACAAGAAAACACCTCTTCTCAAACCCCTCCACCGCAAGAACTTAAACTCGAGATATAATTAGAAACTGCCGATCACTCGGCAGTTTTTATGCATAGTTTTCTTTCATGATTTTTGAATGATGGACTTCGTTTGTTACACCAAACAATTCTAAACTTTTCTCATCACTCATTCGCTTTTGCTCTTCATTCATCTGTTGCCAGTTCTCCCATATACGCAGTTGTTCCTCTCTGCTTGGCTCCTTATGTATAAGCTCGATTCCGCTTGTCGCCCTCCAATAGTGCACAGGGTCATTCCATAATACATCAAACTTCTCTGGATTCTGTTCTTTGATTTCTTCAAGAGTTAGAGGAGGATTGTACATGTAGATGGAAAAAGGGACTTAGTCCCTTTTTTTGATTTGGTATGTAAATTATTCGATAGGAAAATCAAGTTGTTCAGCAGGAATACCGAGCGAGAGTCCATGTGAGACAGCAGGCTCCCAAGTTGTTTTATCGTCGAAATTAAATACAAATTTTTTGCCTTGGAAAATCGCTATTACCTCTCTATCTTTCCAAAAGTGCATGTACCACTTTGTTTTAATATTTTCTGACAATCGAGCAATGTCTTCAAGAGAAACTAAAACCGTGTACAAATGCCACCTGTAAGCAGGGTTTTCAGCTTTAGAAATTCGAAAACCAATAATTTCAAAATCATTCAAAATACGATTATCTTCAAGGCTTTCTTCGACTATTGTTCCTTTGTATTTAGGCATAGTTTTTTACTCTCGGCTCAATACTAACTACTTAATACTTTCTACTTCTCCCCACCCCGCATCATCTTTAGAAACACTTCATGTGGGATATTTACTTTCCCGCGGGATTTCATTTTCTTCTTTCCCTTCTTTTGTTTTTCGAGGAGCTTCATTTTTCGAGTAATATCACCTCCATAGAGCTTTGCTGTCACATCTTTCCTGTACGCTTGTATCGTTTTTGAAGAAATGATGCGCCCCAAGGCAACAGCCTGAATCTTTGCAACAAACTGCTGTCGTGGCATCACTTCATGCAGTTTTTCAACCATTTCTTCCGCTTCCTCCTGCACTCGTCGCTTTGAGACAACACGTG
The DNA here is from genome assembly GCA_964462155.1 of uncultured Candidatus Saccharibacteria bacterium. GTDB lineage: Bacteria > Patescibacteriota > Minisyncoccia > Phycocordibacterales > UBA12088 > UBA12088. The sequence continues at coordinate 1,994 of CAYWWH010000055.1, forward strand.
TAAACGCGGGCACTGGTTCATCGGCAACAAGAATGTCGAGGCGACACACGTCCGCCACTCTCGTATTCATAAATTCATATGAAATAGAAGCATACCCCGAGGTTACACTCTTCACCTTATCAAAAAAACCTCGCATCAACTCTCGAAGAGGCATCTCAAGGACAAGCTTTGTCCTACCATCTCCAAACGACTCTGTATTTTTACTCTCTGCCTCATGTTCATAGAGTATCTGCATTACAGGACCAACATAGGTATTAGGTGCTATGAGCGTCACTTCTGCCCACGGTTCTTCTACTCCCCGTACCTGTCCATGATCTGGAAACTTGTGTGGTGAATAAACAACTTCACGAGTACCATTCGTCAAATCAACAAAGTACGTAATACTTGGTAGTGTTATGACAAGATCTAAATCAAATTCTCTACGTAAACGCTCTGTAATTATTTCAAGATGGAGCATTCCTAAAAAGCCACAGCGGAACCCTCGCCCCAAAACACCTGAACTCTCTTCCTCAAAAGAGAGTGACGAGTCAGACAACTGTAGACGCAGTAAAGCTTGTTTTAAAAGAAGGAAGTCATCTTGGCTTTCAGGGTACACCGAAGCCCATACCACTGGTGATGGCTTCATATACCCCGAGAGTGCGTTCTCAGTACTTGTAGCAAACATGACCGTATCCCCCACACTTGCAACTCCTGGCTCTTTTATTCCTGTCACGATGTACCCAATCTCTCCTTCTCCAAGTCCAGTGGTTGGTGTCTCATCGGGCATAAATACACCAACTTCAAGAGCAATAAACGTTTTCTTCGAAGCGGCAAATTTTAAGGTATCACCTTTTTTTACACTTCCGTTCATTGTTCGAATGTAGACAATGACCCCTCTATGGTTACTGTACTGAAAATCAAAAACCAATCCTCGAAACGTCTTTAGAGGAGAAGAGGGATTCGGTGGAGGAATGAGTTCAACAATAGCATCAAGGAGTTCAGGAACTCCCTTCCCCGTCTTCCCACTTGTCTCATAGATAGTATCAACGTCAACTCCGAGAAGTTCAGCGAGTTCAAGCTTTACCTCATCTACTCGCGAGAGCGGAGCATCAATTTTCGAAACGACTGGAATAATAACAAGATTAAGCTCTCGTGCCATTCCCAAGGTTGTAAGTGTCTGAGCCTGCACTCCTTGCGTTGAATCAACTAAAAGCACAACCCCTTCAACCGCCTTAAGTGCTCGAGATACTTCGTAAGAAAAATCAATATGCCCTGGAGTATCTATGAGATTAATAACGTACGGAACACCATCTTTTGCATGTTCCATGCGCACTGGCTGCATCTTTATCGTGATACCTCTCTCTCGCTCAAGCTCCATGCGGTCTAAAACTTGATCCTTCATCTTTCTCGCTTCAATCGTATGCGTCACCTCAAGCATGCGGTCAGCCAGAGTGGACTTCCCGTGATCTATGTGCGCTATGATACTAAAATTTCGAATATACTGTGTATCCATACCAAATGGTTA
>CAYWWH010000056.1:0-1429 GCA_964462155.1 uncultured Candidatus Saccharibacteria bacterium
TAATAAAAAACATCGTAAACTGGATAAATAAGGGCTTTAATAACGGTCCCGCCTTTCTCTCCGATCCTGACAACTTCTTCCGACAACTCACCTTTGCCGTACTCGATGGTTTTATAGAATCAAGTGGGCTTGATGAGTACCTCTGCGAACCGTTCAAAGATACGGTGATAGACCATATGAAGACTATTCGACTAAGCTTAACGTTTAAAAACTACAAGTGCTCTATAGAAGACCTTGCACGAAACGGCATCAGTGGCATGGATGCGTACAACAACCTTGTTGTAAAAGGTAGCTTAAAAGACTCCGGCCTCGCGGGAGCCATGGCGCTCGTAAAGACGGGGAACAACGCCTACAGCGCTATCTTTAGTGTAGAACAAGAAGCGGCTGCAAGAGTGCAGAATCAGAAAAATAACGAAACAATGCTCTTCAGTTTTGGAGACGGATTCGCTTCGCTTCGCTGTGATGTAAACAATGACGGTGTGAAAGAAGTGTGTACCCCCGGAAATTTCGTAGGGCAACAGATAAATAAGTGGATGGCGGGTGGCCTCGATCAGCTCATGAATGCTGATGAAGTCTCTGAGATTATCTCTGCAATCATCACTTCTCTTGTACAAAAAACCCTCTTTGATGAGGAGAAAGGACTTCTCTCAGGTATGGAGGATACAAACTCAGGTGAGTGGGAAACCTATAAGTGGGATGGCCCTGGTGGAGGAGGGTTAGACACTGAAGGTGAATCTGGTTCCTACGTATATGTTGATGGTCAGTGGCAATTTGTCCCCGCGGAAGAAGAGGAAGGTGATGGGGAGGTGTGTGAAGTTATTAAAGAACCTATATATGACAGCGATGGTGATCGCTCAGTACCGGTCCTTGATGAACATGGCAACCAACTCTACGACACGTACACCAAATGTACTCGCCCAAATGGAACCTACTACCTCATCGAAGGATCTGGAGGGAATGGAAGTGATGGTGAAGGTTCTGGAAAATCTTCAAAAAGCGAAGCCGAGGCAATGGCAGATCTTGAAGCTGCGAGAGAAAACTTAGACGAAGCTTCTGCGGCGGTAGACAAAGCGTTAAGTGATATCGAGACAGCCCAAAGCTTGAGTCTTGATGATCAGGTAAGTGCCGAGAGGGCGTATGAAGATGCTGTCGCTAATCTTGCAGAAGCGCAAAGAAATTTAGACGATGCTGAACAATCGGTCGCAGAAATCGATGAAGCTGCGGAAGAAGCTGCGGTTGACGCTGCTTTTGAGGCTCCAAGCGGTGCTTCTTCAGGTGCTTCTTCAGATACTGGTGGTACTAGTGGTACTAATGATGGTATAGGGGGCGATAGGATTTAAGGGACTCTGGAACTACTTCACAAGCTTAGTTAAATATAAAATGCAACTTACTACACAACTCAAACAATCCATAACAAAACTTCTTTTGG
>CAYWWH010000056.1:1529-3082 GCA_964462155.1 uncultured Candidatus Saccharibacteria bacterium
AAAACTTTAATGAAAACATGCTCGCTGCTTGTTCCGCCACTTTTGCGTTCTACCTACTCCTCTCTCCCGCTCACACTATAGCGGGGATCGCGGGTCTAGTATTTAACTACTCCTTTCAAAAACTCGTTATCGGCATGGGGTCTATTATTAACAATTTAAATGATGGCATTTTACTCACGTGGCGAACCCTGCGTGATATTGCAAACGTATTCCTCGTCTTTATCACAATATACATCGGTATTGCGACCATACTCGGTGTCTCGGGCTACGGAGATAAGAAGCTGTTGTGGAAAGTTCTTGTAGCAGCACTCCTCGTCAACTTCAGTATCACGTTCACAAAGCTCGTTATCGATGTCTCAAACATTGCAAGTATAAGTATTTTTACGCAATTTGAAAAAGATATTGCTGAGGGTAAATCGACCCTTGCCAAAACAAGTTGCGCAAGTCAAACAACAACAACACTGGACTCAAAAGGGGCAAAAGATGATCCTTGTATTAACCACGGGATAGCTGAAGCTTTTTGGACAAAGCTTAGAGTAGAAACACTCTTTAACCTTGAGACAATGAAAGCAAACATGCCCAAAGGAACACCTGCTTCTGAAATCTCTTGGGCAATGTTCTTTAATGCGGTCATGGGTGCGGTGCTGTTTACCATCATGGCTTTTGTTTTTGGTTCAGCGGCATTTCTCCTCATTGGACGTTTTGTTGTTCTTATTTTCCTCATCATCGTTTCTCCTGTCGCACTCGTCGCATGGATTACCGGCATGAGTGGACTCGGGAAAAAGTGGTGGAGTATGCTCATAAGCCAGAGTTTTTTTGCCCCACTCATCCTTCTCTTCTGGTGGATTTCGTACAAAGTTGTGGGAACGTACGCAGATACCATAACAAAAACCAATCCATCGTTATCTTTTGCAGATAGTGGAGGCGCCGCCATAAAGGGAGCAAATATTGATAACTTAAGTATTATTGTCATGTTTGGAATAGCTTCCGCCTTCCTCATACTCAGCCTCACTGTCGCTAAACAGCTCGGGGCACATGGGTCTACCCTCGTCCTCTCAAAAGGAAAAGGTATGGCAAAGTGGGCAGGGGGAAGGGTACAGGCTGCGGGAGGATTTGTTGCGGCCAACACTGTTGGAAGAGGTTTTTCTGCTATGCAAAGGAACTATAACGAAGTGAGAGCTAAGAGACAAAATGAAAATGACCCTGCTTCAACTTCTGTTTTCGCGAGAGCTGGTCGTTTTGTTGGAGGAAAAGTTGATCGAGGAATTAATTCAGCACTCGGATCTGCTGCTAACGCAAAGTATTTTGGTTCAAAAGGTTTTGAAGATAGAAAGAGTAATGAGCAAAAAGCAAGTTCTGAACGTCAGGCAAGCTTGAATGTAACAAGGAAACGTGAAGAATTGCGTAATGCAATGAATTTGATGAACAAAAAAGGAGTTGATACAAACTCTGATGAGTATAAGAAAGCTCAAAAAACAATACAGTCTGCAGCTCAAACTGACATTGAACACTTGAGAACGACACATCGAGGAGAGGCGGATACGCAGGCAATG
>CAYWWH010000057.1:0-3048 GCA_964462155.1 uncultured Candidatus Saccharibacteria bacterium
TGGTGTATATTATACCACACTTTTTGGAGAATAAACGTGACAGTCCCCGTTTTTTAGTAGACGGAGGTGCCGTCGATCATCATAAGGAAACCACCCCCATCTGAGTCACAGCTGTTTCCCTTAACCTGCATACATGCCATCCACCCAAAGTACGTACCTAACTGCCAAGACGGTGGGTATATCTTGTAAAATTCATAAAACCGTGTCCAAGGACACCACATAAACTGTCCACCCCTCGGCCAGAGTACGACAACCTTTGAACATCCCGGGGTGCATGAGCAGTACGTCACATTAACTGAACGTCCACCGAAACCAGTCACGAGAGCATTGGCACTCAGTGGATACAAAAGGAGTGATGTTGAAACCGTCCCGACAACCAAAACAAGAGCTATAATTGAAAAGAATTTATTTGTCATCATATATCAAGGTAGAATGTTTTTGAGTTACTCACCCCTCCGGTGTTAGCTACAGCAACATAGACTGGTTGTTTAAAGTGGAACGGTACCCCCGGTTTCTCCCAAAACTCCATCTTCCCCTCAATAACATCGTAGGTAAAAGTGATACTCTTCCCATCTTCTGAGGGGAGTGCTTCAAGTATGCCGTACGTTGTTATCACATCATTATTTTGAGTAAAACCTTCTCCATATATGGTAAACGTGCCACCCTGTTTACCCGTTTGTGGTGAAATTGACGAAATTTTCGGCACTTTTGTCTGCGGTGCAAGTATCCATATAAATGTACTGTGCTCTGTAACTTCACCCTTCTTTCGTACCGTAACCTCATACTTAGCAGGTGGTAGATCAGGAATGTTTATCGTAAGGTATGAACCACTTTTTGAGGTCACCCTCTGCTCCACTTTTCCGTTCCACAAGACCTCGTTCAGTGTATCTACAGCAAAATTTGAACCCGTAAGAGTGATCTTTTCTCCCACCAAGCCAGCTGGCTTTGAAGAGTAGTGAATATCAAACACCGTTGAAGTACGTGAACGAAGAAGTGTCATTTCTTCCTGCGCATCTCTTGCTTCTTGCAACGTATCTTCACTGAGTTCAAACTTTTGCGAGAGCCACTTCGACTCCTTACAAACACTGTCTGAACAACCACACTTCCATACACCATCGACTTTTTGACACACGTACGCTAACACCTCGCCCTTTTCACCGTCTTTAAGACCCGGGAGCGTGTACGATGCCTTACCGACAAGCCATTTTCCTACCGTCTCTTTCCCAGAAAATGAAATTTTCTCCCAGTTTTTACCCACTTTTTTATACCCCGTCTTTAAAATGTACTGACTTTTCTCACCAGTACCCACCTCAAGCACGACTGACTTTCGCTCCATACATGTCGCAGTAATGAGTGTAGTTTTAAGAGGACTAAAGAAATTGACTGGGGGAGCAAACTTCTCAGATACTTGACTTGCCCCAAAGAAGGAGTGACACATGATGGGAATCTCCTCATCCTCCGCACCGTACGCACCCACCTTCTCAAACATTGAGAACCCACTAAGACCTGTAACAAGGAGTAAAAAAAATAAAAACGCACGTCTCATGGAAAAAGTATACCACATACCAACACACCACTTGCAACACAAAAAACGTTCGACTTTCACAATCCACAGTTTCGAGAGAAATTATCTTAATAACTTGTAAAAGACATCGTATACTATAAGGTATGGGCAAACACTACGTGGCTCAAAAAGCAAATCACGCTGTTTTTATACTTATTGGTATAACGGCCTTTTTGTTTATTGCTTCAGTTTCCTACGTTTTTTCTACTGAAAAAAAGAGTGTTGCGAACAATGATGACCAGCAAGCGACCACGCTCGTATCACAAGCAACAGCACCAAGAGCTGAGACGATTTCTGAGACAGCACAAAAAGACACAGATGGTGACGGCTTGTCCGATTGGGAAGAGGTGCTCTGGTCTACCGACCCGACAAAGACCGACTCCGACGGAGATGGGGTAAACGATTACGACAGCGTGTACCGTCTAAAAGGTGCGATACAGGAAGACGATACCACTCTTACTGTTGAGGATGATACTTCTTTAAACCTCACCGAAGTAGCTTCTCGAGACCTCATCACCTCGTACATGAAGACTCTTCAAACAGGGCAAAACCCCACCTTGGAGGAGCAAGACGCCATAGCATCAAATGCTCTTGAAACCATTGCACCCCTTTTCCCTCGTTCAACATTTTCTAAAAACGACCTTACGGCAGTATCTGCTACGGAAGAAAATAAACAACAGTACAGCACTTCAATGGAAAAAATCGTTACCGGCATTTCAACAAAAGTCTCTAATGAAACAATCCCTCTCTACAACCTTGCATACGGAAACCGGGGAGAAGCGATAGAAGAGCTTGGGAAAGTGGTTAAGGAGTACACTATATATATAGAACAACTCAAAAAGCTCCCCATACCCGAAGACGCACTCGACATGCACACAAACCTTATCGTCACACTTGAAAACTATATGTTCACGCTTGATGGTTTTACCTACTTTGAAAAAGACCCCATGAGATCAGCCATTTCCATAAACACCATCCAAGAAGCTCTCAATACGGTACGAAATTCTTTCCGAGGATTCGTTGAGTACATCCTTGACAACAATCTCCAAACAAATCCCGCATTTACAAAAGAATACTATGATTCACTCAATTAAAAACTCAATTGTAGCTTTTCTTATCGTCTGTGTTATGGCCCCAGGGTTCTACATGGGCATAGCTCCGGTAAAAGAAGCTGAAGCGGATCTTGGAAATATTTTCTCTGCAACTGTTGGAGCTTTGGCTGCGTGTGCTGTTTCGGCACTTGTTGCGGAAGCAGTAATGCAAATTGCAGGATTTGCCTCAATGCTCTGGGCAGTGCCAGCAACTGAACAGAGAATAGACCTCATTGAGAACACTGCACTCACTGCCGTATCAACTCAGGCAAACACTTTTAAGGAGTGTCTCCTTGATGCGCTCGCGTGGGCAGCAAAAAACCTTGTGTACGAGTACCTAATAAAAAACATCGTAAACTGGATAAATAAGGGCTTTAATAACGGTCCCGCCTT
>CAYWWH010000058.1:0-3029 GCA_964462155.1 uncultured Candidatus Saccharibacteria bacterium
TGGTCATGGTCAGATGGTACAAATGCAAATACACAACAACTCATAGTTAATAAAAGGTATAGCAGTGTTACGAATATCACAGGTACACTTAATGCAACAGACAATAGTGGCGGAGTGGCAAACGATTCGGTTTCTGTGACTATCCAGGATACAAGAACCTCACAGTAATGTATCTGTGTGAGTAAAAACGAAAACCTCCGCCACACGCGGAGGTTTTCAACATGGGAGCGTAAAAAGTATACCTTGGCAAGGGTATACTATATATGTACGTTTTATTTATAAACAAACTTAACATATGTCTGAAACAGAAATACCTCAAGGTGATTTCACTTCTCTCCCAGAAGAAACTCCCCATCTTGAAAAACACAAACACACGATAGCTATCGTCTCGGTAGGTATCGCAACCTTCCTCGCGGGAATATTTTTTTATTACAAAACAGTCCTGTATTTTAATAGTATTGATACTGTTGTTTCAACAGTTGAAACTCTTCCTGATGAATTGGTTAAAAGTAAAAATCTTTGCACCTTTCAAGATGATGGCGAAGCATATAGTATGGCTCGAGAAAAGGCGGATTTAGCTTACTGTGACTGCATTGAAAGTGTTGAGATGAAGGAAACCTGTCTCTATAGGGTCCAAGATGTCATGACATATAACACAGCACTAAAACAGATGAACCCCAGTATGTGTAATGAGATTAAAGAAACAGTCTTCAAAGATTCATGTAGTAAGGTTTTGGCAAGTAGTGTTAAACATTTCGAAAAAGAAAATCCACAATATCTAGCTGATGTATATGCTGTAGCACACAGTGATGAAGCGATTCTTCAGTATGAGAGTTTGCTTGAAAAAGAACCTAACAATGTTTTAAACCTAATCAGTCTTTCTCTGTCATATGCTGAAAAAGGTCTTAGAGAACAAGAGCAAGGAAGAGACCAAACTCCATTCGTAGAAAAGGCTCTTGCTACAATAGAAAAAGCAAAAACGTTAGATGAAAAAAATCCAGAAGTGTTTCGCGTAATGGCGTATGCGTATGAGATACAACCTGATTATGCGAAATCTCAAGCAATGTATAATCAAGCACTCGACCTTAAACCCGATAATATCTTGGCTTTAGTGGGTAGGGGACACGTAAAGAGAATGATGGGAATTCTTGAGGGCGCTCTAGAAGACTTTAAAAGAGCTGCTGTTCTTGATACTCAAAAAGAACATGAGAATATTTATACGAACATATGTAACCTTGAGTTTTCTAAAGGAAACAGAACTGAGGCTGTTAAAAATTGTTTGCTTGTAACTGAAAAAATGAGCGCAGATCCTTTCTATAAGTCTGAAGCGCATCAAATTTTAGCAACAATATATTTGGAAAATGGAGAAGTTGAATTAGCTCAAACAAATACCTTAAAAGCTAAAATCCTAACCCCGAATGATCCAAATGTATATATCACGTCAGCAAAAATTAACATTATTGAGAAGAAGTTTGAAGAGTCAGAAGTGAACGCTAGAACTGCTATAGAATTAGCTCCAACTAAAGCTGGTGCATATCTTTCTCTTTCTCAAGCAGAGTATATGCAAGATAAGTTTGAAGACGCAATACAAACAGCAGAAAAAGGTCTTGATTTAGTAGATAATGATGTCTCACTCTTAAATCCTTCAAAAGGTATGATGAAAAAGTTTTTATTGAGCACCATTTCTTTTTGTTATAGGGAATTAGGAAATGTTGAGAAGCAGAAAGAGTACGAAGCAAAAGCAAATGCACTATAAAAATATAAAAAATATTACTATGAAAACTTTTATAACGGTACTATTTGGATTACTCTTTCTAGGATATGCTTTTTCGGTAGAAGCTGCACAATGTCCAGGAAATAGTGCGGGAGGGTTGGGTATGGCTGACCCAGCGTGTTGGACAGAGTATTGGGTCTCTGATAAAAGAATTGAAAATTGTACATGGTCTGAAATAGGGAGAGAACACATTTGTGTACCGTGTCATCCCACCTGGGGATGTAACTGGAGCGCAGAATGGACGACAACAGGAAGTTGTGGTTCAGATAAACATTATGCAGATAACGTTTTTCTTTCTGATGAATGTGGACACAGTACCACATGGTGTACTAACGTTGGAATGCCTGCAGTTCATACAAAAGAGGTTGATAATAGTCATTGGGATTACGAGTGTAATTATTTTACAGTTGACACATGGGGTGAGTGTACTGACGGAATTGCTGCAGCGGACAGTATTTCATGGCACACAAAAGCTTATAATCCCGCAACGTGTACTAATGATTCTATTACAAAGGATTGTTGTGCCACACCCACAGCATCTCTCAATATCAATGGATCAACAGCAACGCAGCGCTTTGATCAGGAAGAGAATTTCACATTGAATTGGAACTTCTCAATAGAACCCTTCTATTACAGTAAGTATTCGTGCACTCTAATGACCCCAACTGGAAGTTCTCTTAATCCTAAACCATATCCACTTTCTTCTTTTTCAAGCAATATTCTTGATGCTGTTATGACACTTGATGATTATAGTAACGCAAGTACGTTATATACCTATAACCTTCACTGCGATGGTGGAAGTAGTGTCTGTGTAGATACAGATAATGCGGTAAGTGTACAAATTGATGCCCTCCCATTTGAATTGAATCCAGCTACAGGCGCAACCGCGGAACCAAACCCTGCTGAAATAGGTGACCCTGTTATATGGACCGCACACCCACGAGGAGGATATCCTCCATACATCTACACATGGACAGGGGATGTTACAGGGAATACTAAATCACTTTCAAAACGGTATGTTGATACAGGGCCAAAGAGTGCAACTGTTCGTGTGCAAGAAAACGGAGGTTCATGGAAAGAAGCAAGTGCTTCTACGGTTATTCAAAACACCCGCACTTCACAATAAAAGTGCACCTAATTAAGAAACGAAAACCTCCGCATGTAGCGGAGGTTTTCAACATGAGAGCGTAAAAAGTATTGCTTGGCAAGGGTATACTATATATGTACGTTTTATTTATAAACAAACTTAACATAT
>CAYWWH010000059.1:0-2884 GCA_964462155.1 uncultured Candidatus Saccharibacteria bacterium
GTCGCTCGTACATCTTTTTTAAATACACCTTTAAGCTCAGCAGTTCGTGCTTTAAGCTCAACCACACCATCAACTGTACCCTCTAGAATGAGTTGGTCTGCTATAACAAAAAGATCACCTTCAATGTGGGCATCTTTTTCAACATGTACAGTTCCTCCAACGAGAAACACATCTTCTTCGACCGTCCCACGTACGAGTACTTTTCCCCCTGCGATTCGAACATCTCCCTCAACAGTCCCCCCAAGCACCACATTACCCCCTATACCAAGGTAGTCATCTCTCGTCATCCCCGTACTTTCAATGAAAGAACCGATGGACAAAACATCACCCGTCGTTGTCCCTGCTATTGCGAGTGTTCTTCCAAGAACATAGAGATCATCTTCAAGAGTTGCATATGAATCAAGGGTGTATGTCTCCCCTCCACGCACCACCATGGCTTGAGATTGTGTTGGAAGGAGTAAGAAGAAGACTGCTACAAAAAAACTAGCAATTACTGCTAAAAAACCTTTATTTTCAATAATAGTACTGTACTTTTTTTCATTTTTCATCCTTACACACTACCCTTTTTTAAGCACTTTAACAACCAAACCAAAACTACTCCATATCGCTCGTGTAAGCCCCCTTCCGAGCTGCAACATTAAGTGAAAGACGCTTCTGGAAGGCACGTTGCGCTGATTCAATATTTTCATCACGCCCTCGCCACGCATCTAAGACCGGTTCTTCGAGCGCTCGAGAGTATGAAAAGGTGAGAGGCCATGGCATTTTCTTTTGTGTCACTATCGCATGGAGGTTTTGTGTTGCTTGGAAAGGTGTCTGACCACCTGAGAGAAACACGACTCCACCTACTTCCTCTGGCACTGCTTCAGTAAGAGCTCGAGTTGTCTCTCGCGCTATTGCAATAGGGTTGAGTGAAATATTTGAAGAACTTCCAGGAAGAGCCATGCTCGTTTTCAAGATAAGTCCAGGAAGAGATACTTTGTAGAGAGTAAGAGTCTCAAAAAGAATAGAAAGCGTCCTTTCAAGAACCTCTCCTGAACGCTCTAGCGTATGTGTACCTTCAAAGAGCACCTCGGGTTCAACCATCGGTACCATGTGGTGCTCCTGAACAATAGCTGCATAGTACGCAAGAACGTGGGCATTTGCTCGAAGTGACGCTTCACTCGGCAAGTCGTCACTAATACGTATAACAGAGCGCCACTTCGTAAAACGAGCACCCATGTCAAAGTACTCATCTAACCTGTCATGGAGTCCATCGAGACCGTGACTTATCTCTTCATCTCTATGATTTGGAAACGGCTGCAACCCCTTATCTACCTTTATTCCTGAAATGATGCCCTTTGAGTCGAGAAGTCGAGAGAATGGCATCCCTCCCTCCGTCGATTCACGAATAGTCGCATCAAAGAGAATAACGCCACTTAAGTACTCTTCGATAAAAGGAGTGGTAAAAAGGAGTTCACGAAATCGTCGTGCATCTTCCTTTGTCTCGGGAACACCTATCGAAGCGAGACGTTTATTCATTGAACTCTCACTCTCATCAGCAGCAAGGATACCTTTATCAGGCGCCATGAGCGTGCTAACAATATTTTCTAATGTTTGCATCATAAAATTTACTTTAAACTGTTTTCGTAAGTATACCGTACAGAAGTAAAAAATATGCTATGCTCTTTACACATGACAGTGTTAGTAAAAAACAAAAAAGCATCGTTTGACTACGAAATCCTCGAAACGTTCGAAGCAGGCGTCGAGCTTTTTGGCTACGAGGTAAAATCGCTCAGAAACGGACGTGGAAAACTAGAAGGCGCGCACGTTATCGTACGTGGTGGCGAGGCGTACCTTGTTGGTGCATCAATTGCGCCCTACCAACCAAAAAATATCCCAAAAGACTACGACCCCGAAAGACCACGTCGTCTCCTCCTTACCCGTAAAGAACTTAATGTTCTATTGGGTTTTGAGAGTATGAAAGGTTTGACAATTATACCTATTTCGTTGTATAATAAGGGTAGGTATATAAAGCTTCAACTCGCTTCAGTCCGTGGAAAGAAAAAGGCAGATAAGCGAGAGAGTATAAAGGAGCGAGATACCAAGCGAGAGATAGATAGAGTGATGAAAGAAAAGAATCGTTAGCACGTCTCGTATCATATAAGTTCTTTACAATTACATAGCAAACTCAAAGAGTTCCCCTACAGCATGTTTAACTATTGTAAAATATTTTGTAGGGGGATGATCGGCCTAGACAGCAGGATCGTTCTTTGAGGTGAGCAAGTAGACCTCCATGCAAGTCTTTAAAAGGTTTGGAAAAAGATACGTGCAACCAAAACTGCACGGGCAGTTGTATCTCCGATACAATTCGCTCCCGCATTTGCGTAACACATAGTTACCCAAGCGGCATCTGTATTGGCTGACGCTGATATACCAATATAGGTGTAATACCACTCAGCTTAAAAATAAAAGAGTACACCGACTTTTATTTTGAAATCTTAGGTGTTAGGAAGGATAGATTTTGTTTGTTTCGCCCTACCCTTCTGAAACTTCAAAACAAACTACACTTGTAGAACATCTTAAAGAATTCATGTTGAACGCGGGTTCGATTCCCGCCATCTCCACAGCAAATGCAAACCACCCGAAAGGGTGGCTTTTGCATTCTGTGGAGATGAGCGAAGTGTCTGCACACTTCGCGTGCGGGTATCGAAAGCCGGAGTCTTGTAACACTTCCTTTTCCCAGGAAGTGTTACAGACGAGGCGGAGTCGAGAGTGCTTAGTGAACGCAACAAGCAAAGCTTGTGAGTACACTTAGCAACTCGTGACCAATCCCCCCATCTCACTCACCAGTATTCGAAGCATACAATTTAATAAAAATACTTAGTGAGTTGTGACCAATTCCCCC
>CAYWWH010000060.1:0-2868 GCA_964462155.1 uncultured Candidatus Saccharibacteria bacterium
AGTTTCGAAGAACTAAAGCGATTCCGATAATGAAAAGTGTACCGAAAATATGTTTGTTGTAGGTTGCCAACCAAAGAGGGAGGTAGATGTCGAAGTTATCTTTACTCTCATTTGTATATTTACGTGCAAGTGGCGTGAGTGGGCAGGTCCACTTATTAAAGAGCAAGACGAGTGTTTCAAGGGTGAGAAGGAGAATGGAAATGAAAAGTAAGGTGTTGAACGTTTTTGTGATGCCAGCGTAGAGTATGTAGAGCGTGGCCGATCCCATGATTGCCCAAATAATGGTGTGAATTATTTTTATCCATTGAAGCATGTGGCAAATAGTATACAGCATGATTACCTATGTCATGTTTCTTGATACGTACGGCATGCTAGGACTTACATAAACAGATGCAGTTCAAGGAAAACGAACAAAATAGAGTGAGCTGTACTATGCGTACTGTGAACGATATTTTGTGAAGTTTGACGATGAAATGCGCTGTTTACGTAAGTCCTATATACTATAAGGTATTACTAGTACTATATAACAACGTGCATATGAAAAAGACACTACACACCTTGGTTTTTGCATCGCTCATTCTCCTTGGTGGTATTTACATGACATTTCCGACGCCGTCCTTTGCGACTTCGTCTACAAATGTGAGTATTTCTGATATTGTTGAGATGCTCATAACACTCGACATTATCCCAAGCGATAAAGCAGAAGCTGCTCGCACTATCGTTAAAGAAAAAACAGGGACAGACGAGACAAAGACGTCGTACTGTGTGCACTTAATGAACAATCTCTATCTCGGGAAGAGTGACGACACGACTGGTGGCGAAGTTTCAAAACTCCAAGAATTCCTAAAGAATGCTGGCGTGTACGAGTACCCAAAGATAACAGGGTACTTTGGACCAGCGACAGAGATTGCTGTCCAAAAGTGGCAGAAGAAAATGGGAATACTTTCATCTGGAACTGCAGAGACAAATGGTTTCGGCGTCATTGGTCCAAAAAGTCGATCAAAAATGTTGTGCGCAGTAGCAAACAAAGAAATGAAACAAGAGAGAAATGAGAACAAAGAAAAGAAATTAGAAGATGATGAGAGTGATGACGAAGATGAAAATGAAGATGAGGACAAGGATGATGATAGTAACGAGGATTCTTCAGGAGACGTCACCTCAATCACTCTCGAAAGTGACGATGATGATGCGGACAAGGTTCGTTGGGATGTAAACGGACACTCAGAGAAAGGGTTTAAGGTCGTATGGTCTCTTAACGAAGGACCAACGTATCCAACAAGGAGTGGAGATAAGTACCTCTACTACTCAAACCCAGAAGCTGACAGTGCTACACTCACTGCATTTAAGGGGAGTGGAGAGTACCATGTTCGAGTTTGTGAGTACCTTGGTGGAGCATGCGGTAAGTACTCAAATGAAATCACAGTCGAACTGTAAGTAGAGAAAAGAATACAATTCTGAAGAAGGCGGGTAAGAGAAATCTTACCCGCCTCGTTGTTGTACGACTGTTAGACGCTCTTGATTAGTCTATTTTCTCGAAACCAAGAAAAGGGAACAACGACAATGCCTTCATCCGTAATCGTAAAATTCCTTTTCTTGTCGTCGTCGTGGTTCACTCCTATCTCTGTGCGAGGAGGAAGGATGAGTCGTTGACGGTTCCGCAGGTACGGATCACTGACGAGTATCGTTTTGTGTAGAGTGCAGTTTGCTTCCATCGTTACCTGAGAAGGGATGATGGACATGGTAACGTTGCATCCCTCACGCATCGTCACCCGGACTCCAAGAGTTGAGTAGAGTAGATGCGAATTGACGATAATACACCCACTCGGTACAAGAGAGTTAAGTATTGAACTACTGTCTCGTTTACCACTCCCAAACTTGTTTGGCGCAGCCATGTAGTCACGTGGAGGAAGTCTAAAGTCGTCTGAGTATAAACTCAGGGTTGGCTTGTCGGAGCAAAAGTTTTGATGCTCCTCCCAGTACGCTTTGAGTGTTCCCACGTCTCGCCAGTAGGGTTGCTCTCCATCCACTCTGGTTTCGCTGAAAGGGAAGGCAAATACTTTTCTTCCATCGGCGATCATTTTTGGGATAACATCTTTTGAAAGATCGTGCGATGAGGTTGGGTCATCGGCATCCTCTTTAAGGTACTGCTTCAGAACTTTTTTCTTGAAGCAGTACACACCCATGGAACAGTAGGCAAGGTTTGGATTGTCCCGTTGTGCTTTCGGGTGTTGTGGTTTTTCTATGAACTCGAGAATCTTGTTGTTCTCGTCGGTGCCAATCACACCGAGAGCAGTAGCATCATTTAATGGAACAGAAATAGCCATGATGGTTGCGTCCGCATCGTTCTCACGATGAAATCGTTCGAACGCGCCGAAATCCGCTTTGTAAATGTGGTCGCCCGATACTACCATGACAGTCTCATACCCACCTGCATGGTGGATGTGTTGCCATATAGCGTCTGCCGTGCCGAGGAATTCGAACCTTCCACACCGTCCTTCAGGGCACAGTGTTTGAAGGTACACTCCTCCTCCAGGACGTCTCGGAAAAACAGCTGCAATGTGCTCGGTGAGTGACACTGCGTTTTTCTGTACCAAGACCCCAATGTTTCGGAGACCCGAGTAATACAAAGACCACATGACGAAGTCGAAGACGACGTATACCCCAAGAAAGGGGACTGCCGGCTTCGCGTACATGTCTGTAAGAGGCATCAACCTCGATCCAGACCCTCCTGCAAGTGCAAAAACCTTCACGTGATTCAGTAGTTTGTCGTGCATGGTATCCCCCACATCTAAGTTTTTAGTTGTCTAACTATCTATCAAAAAACAAACCAGCCCAAACAGTACAATAATTTGCGAATTTGGTCAAGGT
>CAYWWH010000061.1:0-2625 GCA_964462155.1 uncultured Candidatus Saccharibacteria bacterium
GGGGCTGTTTCTGTATGTACCTACTAGTATACCATATCCAGAAGTGGTGTCAAATGGCGTGAAAAGTCGAGAGTACTGAGCCCTGAGCAGAGAGTAAATGTTAGCACAAAAGGGCGGTGTGTAGGTGGTGAGGTGTAGTGACTACGTTAAGAAATCTCAAGCTGTTGACATTTATTTACTATATTTTATTGTTATTACTGGAAACAATTGCACATTTACATACTCAATAACCCTATAACCCTCACGGAAGGAGAACGGAGATGAAAACAAGTACTAAGGTTGCTTTGGGTTTAGCAGGACTGTACGTCATCAAAAAACTCAACGAGAGGAATCAAGTAATACGCGCTGAGGAGGTTACGTACACTGATACAGCTGTGTCAACTCAAAACAAAGCCAATCGAAGACTTCCGAAACTCCCTGGATCAAAAGGTGTAGTGCCTGATTTTGAAGCATGTTTTTTTCTTTCGATTGGCATGAGCCTAATATGTGTTTTTGCACTATATTTTTTATATGTAAACCTTGTGCATAAATACTTACATGTCGATTGGGGAGTATTCCTAGGTATTTTTGTTGTAACGTTTCTTGTTCAAGGAATGTGTTTCGCTATTCTTGATAGTTTATCATCTTCAAACCTATTCTCTACAAAAGACGAGAAGCTGCTAAACCTCTTGTTTAAAGCACGTCTAACCAAAAAAGAGGATTTTAGAGAATTGAGTTACTCTCTATGCCGTCGCATCAAGAAAGTGACCGTGGAATTCATTCTTTTAACCCCCATTTTTTATGTATGGGCATTTACTGTTTTATCAGTGCTCCTGGTACAGATAGAATTTACCCAATGGCATATAATGGCATCGTCTTGTTTTATTTTTCTTTTCCCTGTTGTAATGACTATTCGTTTTGAAATTAAACTTTCTAATACCATTTCAGAACACAACGAAAAACTACTCGAGGGATATGAGTTTGAAAAGAAGGAAACAAAAGAGTGGAATGGTACTATCAGCACTTCGTACAGTCTGAAATGAATCGTTCCTTCTTTTATTTCAGCCCCGTTTGTTTTTTGCGGGGCTGTTTTTTATTTTGCAAACTTTTTTAGGACTTACTACACCCTACCACCTACACCCCACTACCCATTCTTTTTGTTGAAAACGTTTGCATTGCTGAGGGAGGTCGCTGGTACAATATATATGTACGCATTGGGGCAAAACCACTGCTGGCACCATCACAACTCACGACCTCTTTCATAGGTGCCTTATTTTTGTACTTCTTCAAAACATTCTATGAAAGCTAGCGGTTCACAACTTAAAAACTTTATCCTTGACTCGGGTTTGGTAACTCGAGCTGCATACACAAAAGCAGAAAAAGAAGCGGAAGAGAAAAACACAACTCCTGAAGCTCTTCTCGTCGGAGAAGGTCTCCTCACTGAGGATGACCTTCGTCGTATGCAGGCATACGTCCTCGGTGTCCCCTTCATCAACCTTACAAACGAGAAGATTCCATACGAAGTGCTCTCAATGATACCTGAGCCAATCGCTCGTACACACAACATCATCGCATTTAAGAAGAACGATCGTGAACTTGAGGTTGCTATGCTTGACGTTGATGATCTCCTCTCTATTGAGTTCATTAAGAAAAAAGTAGGGCTCAAGATTCTCCCACGCCTCACCGATTCGACGAGCATTAAACACGCTCTTCTCCAGTACCAAAAAACTCTTCAAGATGAATTCGGAGACCTCATCAAAAAAGAGAGTGCGTCGATAAGTATACTCGCGGAAACGGAGGGAGAAGGAGCGTCTGAGTCAGACCTTAAGAAACTAGCAGAAGATGTTCCAGTTGTCCGTGTTGTAAATGCACTCCTCAAGCATGCTATCGTACAAAATGCCTCAGACATTCACATTGAACCAATGGAAAATGAGGTTCTCGTCCGCTACCGTATCGACGGTATTTTACACGATGCTATGACACTTCCTAAAAATGCAACCGCTTCAATAACTGCTCGTATCAAAGTTCTTTCAAACCTCAAACTTGATGAAAAACGCCTTCCACAAGATGGACGCTTTAAAATGGCTATAGATAATGAAAAAGTCTCATTCCGCGTATCCCTCCTTCC
The DNA here is from genome assembly GCA_964462155.1 of uncultured Candidatus Saccharibacteria bacterium. GTDB lineage: Bacteria > Patescibacteriota > Minisyncoccia > Phycocordibacterales > UBA12088 > UBA12088. The sequence continues at coordinate 2,108 of CAYWWH010000061.1, forward strand.
TACGTACTACGGTGAAAAAACGGTCATGCGCCTTCTACGAGAAAACGGCGGGGGGTTTACTCTTGAGGGACTTGGTTTCCATGGGAGCGGACTTGAACGAGTACATAAGGCAATGAAGCAAACAACAGGCATGATACTCACAACAGGTCCTACAGGTTCAGGAAAGACGACAACACTTTATACCGTGCTTGATATTTTAAATACTCCTGATGTAAACATTTCAACCATTGAAGATCCTATCGAATACCAGATGCCACGCATCAACCAAACACAAGTTCGCCCTGAAATAAACTTCACCTTTTCGAAAGGTCTTCGTGCCCTTGTTCGTCAAGACCCCGACGTCATCATGGTTGGAGAGATTCGAGATGGAGAAACAGCATCCCTTGCAGTAAATGCGGCACTCACTGGTCACCTCGTACTATCTACCCTTCACACAAATAGTGCGGCAGGCGCGCTTCCCCGCCTCATGGACATGGGTATAGAGCCGTTCCTCCTCTCGAGCACTATTCGAGTCGTTA
>CAYWWH010000062.1:0-2558 GCA_964462155.1 uncultured Candidatus Saccharibacteria bacterium
ATGGAGAAAAAACCAACCCCCGAGACGTAAGTCCGGGGGTTGTATGTTATCGCACAGTAGGTGCGATGTTTGCCATTTGAGATGTTGGGGTGAAAGTGATACCTTCCTCGACAACATCAAGAGCAGTTTGCGTTGTGTCAAAGAGTGCGAGGAGTACTTCCTCGAAACCATTGAAAACATTGCTCATAAGCATTTGAAGAACTAAGATGCCAATCCCTAGTCCTATCGCTCGATTTATCTTCATGGTGATAATGGTTGCGAGAAGGCTGGACTGGCAACAATGTGCCAAAGATCCCTTGTAAATCACCTCCTCTGAGCAGTACACAAACATTGCAAACTGACCAAAAGAGACGATATATTACTTTTTATATTATATCCTAAATTATATAACTAGTCAATGTGTCCCAAGGTTACACATCAAGCGTATATTACGTATATGGAACCACTCGCACACCGCATTCGACCACAAACTCTTGAAGAGTACGTTGGGCAAACACACCTTGTTGGTTCACAGGGACCACTTCACGAGGCAATACGCAGGAAACATTTGTTCTCCTTTATTCTCTGGGGACCACCGGGAGTGGGGAAGACCACTCTCGCACGTATTTATGCCTCAGCACTTCACGCAAACCTCTTCGAACTTTCTGCTGTCTCTGCAGGGAAAGCTGATATAAAGAAAATTGTTGATGACACTTCAAACAATTACTCGAAAGTACTCTTCCTTGATGAAATCCACCGCTTTAACAAAGCGCAGCAAGACTTTCTTCTTCCGTACGTAGAGTCTGGCATGCTCACCCTGATTGGAGCGACGACAGAAAACCCGAGCTTTGAAGTGATACCCGCCCTCCTCTCTCGATGTCGAGTATTTACACTCAAAGAACTTTCCGACGAAGATATCGTCACCATTCTTTCTCGTTGTGATATCGAGCTCAATGAAAACGCCATTCAATGGGTAGTTGAAAGAGCGAACGGAGATGCTCGCCAAGCTCTCGCTATCGTTGAAAATGCTCACAATCTCTATGGCACAGTAACCGAAGAAACACTTACTTCATCTCTCCAAGACAAGCGTCTGCGCTACGACAAACATGCCGAAGAACACCACAACACCATAAGTGCATACATAAAGAGTATGCGCGCAGGAAAAGCCGACGCAGCACTTCACTACCTCGCACGCATGATCACTTCAGGCGAAGATGCGAAATACATCGCAAGAAGAATGGTTGTTTTTGCAAGTGAAGATGTTGGTCTAGCACAGCCAACTGCCCTTGTCGTAGCAAATGAAGTGTTTCGCGCATGCGAAACTATAGGTCTACCAGAATGCGGTATAAACCTTGCCCACGGTACTGTCTACTTAGCACAAGCAAAGAAAGATAGACGAGCGTACGATGGGTACAAAGAAGCACTTTGCGATGTAGAAAGGTACGGAAACCTTCCTATTCCACTTCACATACGAAACGCTCCTACAAAACTCATGAAAGACGAAGGATATGGAAAAGGATACGACATGTACCCTGATGATTCTGTATCGTTTTTACCGGACAAGATTAAAAATAAGAGGTACTTAAAGAATTGACCTATCTATCTACTGGTATTTTCTAGTACCCTGCTCGCTTCTTCTTCTAGAACATTTTTCTGTTCGCTCAGTGCATGAACCTGTACATTTGGAAAACGCTGTGCAAGGAAGGGAATTAGTTCTTTATACACATCGTTTATAAATACGTGCTTAATACCCTTCTCACGCAAAGACTCTCCATACCCACCTGTCACAACAGCAAGTCCTCCTTTATAGGCAGTACCTCCTGAAGTACCCATGGCAGCAGCCATGGCCTGTCTTTTTTCATTCGTCAGTTCAAACGGGGCAGTATAAAAATCTCTAGAAGAATCAATTCCAGAAGAGAGTAGTGCTAATAAGTTATTGAGTTGTTCCCCTTTATCTATACCGTGTGCATCAAAATGTTCCCCAATTTCTCCAGAAACACTCTCATATAACCTCACCGCTTCTTCTGAATCAGGATCAGCGCCTTGTGACACCGCAAACAAATCATCACTCAAGTGACCTTTCCGAGCATAATACTCTTTGTTATAACCCCCCCGTATCGCCTCTTCCAGTACTTCAGGCGAAACTTCTCTCTCTCCGACATGCTTATCTTCACCCTTCACCCCTTCGCGCTCTTTGCGCAACTGCTCTTTGCGCTTCTTCCACAATTCCTCTACTCTTTCCTTATACGCTTCTCTGCTCTCGTCAACGCGCATCGCTTGCCCCATCTTAAACATCTCTTCATGTGCAACATAAAACTCATCATCATCAACAATATATGAAAGTGGCGACACTTCTACTCTTGAAAGTTTACGCGCTTCGCCCCCATTCTCAGCATTTTCTTGTTCATTTAAATATTTTTCAATATTCATACACACTAGTCTACTCTATCACTCTTGAACTTGGAATTACACACTTGTGCAAACAAAAACCCGCTAGGTGCGGGCTTTTGTGTATTGGGTAAGGAGTACTTTATTTTACTGCATCCTTGAGACCCTTTGCAGCACGGAATTTTGGCACG
>CAYWWH010000063.1:0-2478 GCA_964462155.1 uncultured Candidatus Saccharibacteria bacterium
TGTTCCTCATTACAAGTCGAAGCAGGAAGCGAGGGATGACGTATAAAGAGGGGAAGAACCTATAGAATTTAAGGAAACGCTGAATTAAAACAAATAAACAACCTCCTCTTCAAGGAGGTTGTTTATTTGTAATGAAAAAGTATCGGTGGTGAAAAGTGTACTTTACTTGACTAAAGTACTGCACTCTGATAAAGTGTATGTATGGATTGGAACACAAAAGAAAAAAAGACATTACTACAAGCTGTAGTGGCCTTGGAGACGGTGGACGAAGCCAAGCGTTTTTTGCGTGACCTTATGACCGAAGGAGAGATTGAAGAATTTGCAAAAAGGCTGCAAGTAGCGGAAATGCTGATACAGAAAATACCGTACACTGTCATTGAAGAAAAAACAGGACTCAGCTCGACAACGGTAGCTCGGGTTTCTAAATGGCTTAATGGAAAAGAAGGTGGATATACAACGATTATCAATCGTTTGCATCATAACAACACTACTCAAACAAGGAGAGGGTTGTCTTGATGCTGTTTCTATAAAATAGACATGAAAATAACCCCTTCCTTGTTGGAAGGGGTTTTCGTTTGCGTACCTATATAAAAACAGCAAACACAGTTCTTTAAAAAAAGGAGACAGCTATGCAGAGACTAGTGAACTACTTCACAAGCAGTATCGTTTCGAAGACCCTTCAGACAATTGGAATGGAAATCGAAACCCAATTTGTGGATAGGCAGGGTAGAGCTATTCAGACAGAGACATCCCAGCAGATGCTGGGTTTTCTCACGAAAGTTGGATGGAGGGTAGAAAATCGCAAGGGTGGGCTTATTACAACTCTTGCTGATGAAGACGGTAACAAGATTTTCTATGAGCTTGGGAGACATAATATGGAGGTTTCTACAGTAGCATCTACATCAAATCTCGTACTTACAACTGGTCAAAAATGTCTTAACCAACTCTACTGTACTGCGAGGGTATTTGGTGCAGAACCTTACTTTGAGCCGATACTTAGGAGTAAAGAGGATTTGTTGGTTGTTCCTGATGAGCGAGATGCTGTTTGGATACAGCTAGATGGGAGAAGTGCTTTAGCTCCACTTGCTTGCACCTCATCAGTTCAGTTCACAATTTCGGTAGACCCAAAGGATGCAATCACAATCCTTAACAAGCTTGGAGAAAGTCTCGGCACATTCATGATGGATTATCCTCAGGAAGTTGTTTGGAAGAAGTATGTAAAGGAGTCGTCAGCAGGGTATCGGTCTGACCGGTATGGAGGGCCAGTATTTTTTGAGTCATTGCAATGCTATTGTTCAGCACTTGCTCAACATGATGTCGTTCAGGGAGCACGGCTCGTGCCGTTTTCTGAAGTCAGTAACCTTGACATACCTCTCTTCCTGCGGAGCGTATGGTGGTATTTCAGGCTCAAACGCTATGGCAACGCTTTGTGTATTGAGGTGCGCCCGATGGCTCGTAGAGGAGATGAGCAATTCCAATTGCAACTGGAGAAAGTGTTGCAAGTCTTCGATAAGTAAACTAAAAGCCTTGTGTAGGAAAAACTACACAAGGCTTTCATTTTTTTCACCAAGGAGAAATACCTCATCGTGTACAGTATTGCCATTATGAGCGAAAAGTATTACGCATTGTTTTTTTGTTCTGATTTCTTCTTGTCCGTCTATCCCAATGAGTTGATTTTTCACAATCACTTCAAAGTTTTCAAAAGGTTTTGATAATATAAAACTAGTTGTTTTTGCAAAATATTTTTTATACATGTGTATATGAGTTTGTTTTTGAGGGGTTAGATCGTTTATGATATGACCTCTCGATTTTAGAAAGGCAAATATGCCTTCTTCAGCAATTTGTTTAGATTGTGGATCCTTCAAGTAACCACACTCAAGACATATTCCTGTGGAACCCTTGCTATTCATGTAGTAATCAGTTCCACCGGGTTCGACTGTATCAAAACCAGATACCAAAAGAGTTACTGGTAGGTATTGAGCAATAGTCTTTGCATTTTTCTCACAAATAGCAAAGCGTTTGCTATTAGGAACCGAGCTCGCATGTAAATCAAGGAGGGCGTCAGCTTGATCAAGGTATGTTTTCAGGAATTGAGCTCGAGTATACTCATAACTTTCTTTTTCCTCTTGAGACAACTCATCAGCGTGCTTGAACATACGGTTTAAGTTAGCTTCAACAAAGCGTTTGTTTGCAACAATGGCACGCGGGTTCCCGTAAGCAAAGATAACCCGACCTTTCTCGATAGAGAGAGTAGGGAGTATTTTTTGAAAGGCTTCAACGCCACATTTCTCATCACCGTGTATACCAGCGAGAATAATACTTGTTGGACCTTTCTCTTTTCCTTGTACTGTGATAACTTCTTCAAACATTTATTCACTTTACCAAAGTAAAGTGAATTGTCAAACGTAGTTATAAAAAGAAAAAGTTTCGAAGAACTAAAGCGATTCCGATAATGAAAAGTGTACCGAAAATATGTTT
>CAYWWH010000064.1:0-2418 GCA_964462155.1 uncultured Candidatus Saccharibacteria bacterium
ATGATATCCTTCTAGACATTCAGTAGAAATAAAAAAGGGGTCAGACCCATTTATTTCATAAAAAATGTGTTCTAATATTTACTATAGTTATAAGATGAAATTGTTGATGCTTACACAAATGATAGATACAGAAGACCCAATGTTAAGCTTTGTGCATACGTGGGTTACTGAGTTTGCAAAACAGTTTGAAGAGATTACTGTTATTTGTCTTAAAGAAGGTTCGCATACTCTTCCTTCTAATGTCAGAGTGTTGTCACTTGGAAAAGAGAAAGGAGTCTCCCGTTTCACCTACCTCGTCCGTTTTTATACGTACATTTGGAACTATCGGAAAGAGTATGATGTTGTTTTCTCACACATGGATCAAGTGTATGTTTTGCTCGGTGGTCCTTTGTGGCGTCTTTTTGGAAAAAAGGTAAGTATGTGGCGCAACCATCATGTTGGAAGCGTACTCACTGACATGGCATCTTTTTTTTGCAATAAAATTTTTTGTACATCAAAATTTTCCTATACAGCGAAGTTTAGAAAGACAGTATTCATGCCTGTTGGGGTTCCTGCAGATACATTTTTTCCTCAAACAGATGTTAAAAGAGAGCCGTATTCGATTCTCTCTTTTGTTCGCATCTCTCCAGCAAAAAAAATAGAACAACTCATCGATGCTCTTCAAATACTTACTCTTAAAAAAATTCCTTTTACAGCAACTATATGTGGTGATGCAATACAAGAACATAAGGCGTATGAAAACGCACTCCATACTCAAGTTGAAAAACTTGGTTTAAGTGACAAAGTTTCGTTTGCTCATGGCATACCTTTTACAGAAGCACCGAAATTGTACTCGAGGTATAGTGTGAGCGTTAATCAAAGCCCTAGTGGCATGTATGACAAAACCATATTTGAAGCCATGCTTTGTGGTACCCTTGTACTTTCCTGTAACGAAAACCTTCGTGGTATGATTGACGAAGTCTTTCTCTTTAAAGAAGACGATGTACAAGACTTGGCAAGTAAGTTAGAGAAAATACTTCTTTTTTCAAGAGATGAGAGAGAAAAGAAAGTCGAAGAACTTGTGCGCTATACAGAAGAAAATCACAGCTTACAGCATCTCAGCAAACGTCTCAAAGAAGAGTTACAGGTACTGTAAGAGTGTAGTTACATATGAATACAATTCAAAAAAAAGAAAAACGTTCCATATTCCTCGCGAACTTTGATTGGCGAGATATTTACCATGAAGAAGGTCAGATTGAGCTCATGGAAAAACTAGAACGAGATAGGTTTGAGCCAAAGCGAAACGACTTTTTCATTTTCTCATGGGGGAAGAAAAAGTACCGAGTTCTTGAAGGGCAGTATAAGACGGTACATCGAAGAACATTTGGAATGGAGAAGATTCGACCACTTCTCGACAAAGTTTCTCTCTTTTCGATTCCGTATACTGCATGGAAGTATCGCGTCCGTCCCGATGCATGGATGACGTACGATTTCGGTCTCGTACCTGCTCTGTGGATTGCGAAGAAGCTTTTTGGAGGAAAACTCATACTCGTCTTAAATAATCAGCCACACATCTACTCACAGACACGAAAGTTTGGAAAAGTGAAAGGGATGTACTCGTGGGTTATGGAGCGCATAAGTCGACACCTTATTGACCACTTCTTTACTATAAACGAGACTCTGAAGAAGTACATTATGGATCTCAATATCCCTTCAAAAGATATCACTATCTTTTCAATGAACACGATAGACAGAGATCTCCGCTTTATTAGTGAAGCAAAAAAAGGGGTGATTCGAAAGAAGTACAACCTTCCCGAAGGAACAAAAATACTCCTTACCGTAGCTCGTCTTGAAGCTGAGAAGAACTACCCGAAACTACTCGAAATGTTTAGCGGTCTTGATAGTACCCACGTACTCTTTGCGCTCGGTATGGGAAGCTTGCGACCACTTCTTGAGGCGCGTGCAAAAGAGCTTGGTATTGAAGACAGGGTGTACTTTGAAGGGTATGTACCTCGAGACAAGATATGGGACTACTTTACAGATGCGCAAGTATTCGTTCTTCTCTCAAAAGCTGAAGCACTTGGTATCGTGCTCTGGGAGGCGATAGTTTCAAATACGCCGATAGTGTGTAGCGACGTCGAAGGGATGCTTGAGACAGTGGGGAGTGATGGAGAGCGGGGGAGAGTGTGGAAAGAAGACATGGGGCAAGCAGGTTTTAATGAGCGTATACGCTTTTGCATTGAGGAAAGTAAGGAAAAGGAAGAGATGCTTAAACGTGCTCGAGCGTTTGTTGATGAGCAGAGGAAGAATCAGGTAACCGTTAACTCACTACCTATCTGGGACAAGTAACATGCGAGTGTTGTACCTAGTCAATAAAGTTCTTGCAGATTCTCTTACAGAGACGAAAGCGGGAAAAGGTCACGATAGTTGGCTTTTTGG
>CAYWWH010000065.1:0-2370 GCA_964462155.1 uncultured Candidatus Saccharibacteria bacterium
TCAAAATTGTCATACGTGCCAACAGTACTGTCAAAGCCAAGAAGCTGAAAACAACCTGTATCTGTCACTCATTGGAGGAACTGGGGCACATGCTGTAACAGTTACAGGGAATACGGTCGTTTGTATTAATGGTGCGTTTGCTAACTACGTTCCACTTGGTGGTGGAGGCGGTGGCGGAGGAGGAGGTGGCGGTAGTTCAACTTCGACCGCGGCACCAACGTACTCCTGTACTGGAACTGCTCCTGATAATACTACGAAAGTTAAGTGTCCAAACGCAGAAACTGGCTTAACGTCAAATGCAGCGTGGACTGAAGTTGGAACAACGGAGTTAGACTGTACGGCAGGACAAAAGTGTGAGTACTATGTTCCACTACCGCTTACCGCGACTATTACAGCACCTACAATATCGCAAGTTGGAGACCTTACCACGTGGAGAGCTGTACCTGAAGGAGGACGTTTACCATACAAATACTCATGGAAAGGTTCGTGGGCAAGTGGAGAACTTGGAACAGAGGTGATGTACTCAAAGAGGTTTGCAGAAACGGGCACCATGGAAGCGACTGTGACAATAACCGATTTTGGGGGATTGGGAACATCTATAGTTCTTTCAAAGAGTGTGGAAGTAGGGGATTCGCGTACGTCCCAGTAAAGCAGGTATTTAAATTAAAAACGAAAACCTCCGCCACACGCGGAGGTTTTCAACATGGGAGCGTAAAAAGTATACCTTGGCAAGGGTATACTATATATGTACGTTTTATTTATAAACAAACTTAACATATGTCCGAAACAGAAATACCTCAAGGTGATTTCACTTCTCTCCAAGAAGCAACCCCTCATCTTGAAAAACACAAACACACGATAGCTATCGTGTCGGTAGTTATCGCTACACTTCTTGCGGGAATATTTTTTTACTTCTACACTCTGCAGAAAATAGATGAGATGAATGAGATCGCGTATGATCTTTCTCAAAATGATCCTCAGGAAATTATTGTAGAATCCGTCTGTACATTAAAGGATGATATTTCGTACTACGAAGAAGCGATGAAAACTCAGAATCTTGAGTTTTGCAACTGTATTGAAAGCATTTCTGATAGACAAGTGTGTATGACTGACACGGAGCAAAATTTCTACCACGAACAAGCAATAGCGCAGGTTGATGAACAACTCTGTGAGAAACTCATCAACCCTACTCGAAAAGAAGCTTGTCTCAGTGTGGTTAAAGAATCTTATGACCATTTGCTTGCAAACAATAAAGAACAACTTGCTTACACGTACCTTATTAATGGCAACGATGAGAAAGCGATTGATGTCTTAGAGTCAATGCTTAAAGAAAATGGGGACGATTATGAAAGCTTGACAGAATTATCGCTAGCATATGCAAACCAAGTCATTTACGGAGGGTTGAGTGAAGATCAGAAAAAGAGCAATATCGAAAAAGCGTTAGCGTATGCAAAAAAGGCACAACAGCTTGACCCAAATAATCCAGAAGGGTATAGGGTTGAGGGGTTTGCTCTTGAAGCTGAAGGTAAGCTTCCTGAAGCTTTGGGGGTATATGAACTAGCGTTAGAAAAATTCCCAAATGATATTCTTTTATTAACAGGGAAGGGACATATTGAAAGTATGGCCGGGTACTTGTTGCAAGCGATGAAGACTTTCGAGCTTGCGGCGAGTTTAGATACAAATGCACAGCATTCAGCAGTATGGGCAAACTTGTGCCGTCTACAAGCAAATGATTCATCAACCTTTCAAAAAGCAGTCGAGACTTGCCAGAAGGTTGTAGACATGCAACACGCTCCTCAAAATCATAAATCTGAATCACTTCAAATAATAGCTCAAATTTATATTTTTGGAGGAAAGTACGATGAAGCTTTAGACACTCTTCGCATTGCAGAAGTTCTTTCTCCAAGAAATGATAACGTCTACGTTTCTATGGCACTCGCGTATAACAAAAAGTTAGAAGGTGAGAAAGCGGAAGAGGTGGCAAGACAAGCATTGAGTATTAACAATCAAAAAACTTCAGCATACTACGAACTCGCACAAGCTCTTTACCTTCAAAAGAAAAATGAGGAAGCTTTAGAGTCTGCTCTAAGGGGTCTTGAGGTACTTGACACTGACGTGTCCCTCTTACTACCAAGTAAACCACGCGTAGAAATGGACTTAAGTATATTAATCTCAAAAATATACTCAGAAAAAGGTGATGAAACGTCAGCTCAGAAGTACAGAGAGCAAGCAGAAGAAATTGCGAAAATTCTAAATATCAGTCTTTAATAACAAATGTATGTCTAAAACAATAAAATATATTTTCTTTCTTCTCCTCATTGTCTTTTTGCTTCCAGAGACAGGATTTGCTACCGAGTATATGGTTGGTAC
>CAYWWH010000066.1:0-2200 GCA_964462155.1 uncultured Candidatus Saccharibacteria bacterium
CCTATTCCTCTCGCTGGAGTGTTTATCGTGCGGATAATATCTTGCTCACTTTCACCGTTTAGCGCAACGCGGATATACGAAAGTACATCTTTTACCTCCTTTCTATCGAAGAATCGCGTTCCTAAAACTTTGTATGGTATCTCCGCTCTCAAAAAAGCATCTTCAAGAATTCGAGATTGAAAATTTGCGCGGTACAAAACAGCGATATCTTTTGCTAAAACACCTTTGTGTATGAGCTCTTGCACCTCTTCAGTTATTCTGTCTGCCTCATCTTTCTCATCAAAACCAATCATGAGCGCGAGCTTCTCTCCTTCCGGGTTGTTCGTAAAGAGAGTCTTTTCTTTTCTCTTCTTGTTCTTTTTTATAATCGCATTGGAAACCTCGATAATGTTTTTTGTTGAGCGATAGTTCTCTTCAAGGCGAATAACTTTTGCACGTGGGTATGTCTTTTCAAACTCAAGAATGTTTTCGATGGTTGACCCTCTCCACGAGTAGATGTTTTGATCAAGATCACCGACGCAGAAGATGTTCCCATGCTTCTCGACGATTAAACGTACTATCTCATACTGTACTTTATTTGTGTCTTGGTACTCATCAACGTGTACGTACTGGAATCGATCTCCCAAAACGTCTTGTATTTCATTGTTTTTTGAAAGTAGCTTCCACATTTCGAGCAAGAGGTCATCAAAATCAAAAGCATTTTCTTTTCGAAGAGCGAGTTCATACTTTTCCCATACTCGAGCAACGAGAGACGGAAAAAATGAGTTCCCCGCCTCTTCTCGGTAGACCTGAAGAGTCTTCGCATCCCCTTTTGCTCGAGAGATGGCGGATAAGACGACACGGGGTTCAAACTGCTTTTCATCTTCCCCTATTTCTCGCAAAGCATGCTTCACTGCTCGAAGAGAGTCAGTCCTGTCGTAAATAGTGAAGTGTTTTTTTATCCCGATCTTCTCAGCGTGTTCTCGAAGTAAGATGACGCAAAGGGCGTGGAACGTTGAAACAGTTACCTTGTAGGCACCTCGCCCTTCTCCAAATTCAGAGAGAAGGTGGCGTACTCGTTCCCGCATCTCTTTTGCTGCTTTGTTTGTAAAGGTTATCGCAAGAATGTGTTCTGGAGCTATACCACTCTTGACAAGGTGGACTATTCTATGTGCAATGGTACGAGTTTTCCCCGCTCCCGCTCCCGCAAGCACTAAAACAGGTCCTTCAGTCTCCAAAACCGCTGATTTTTGGGCTTCATTGAGCTTTTTTAGGTATGGCATGAGTACCAGCATACCACAGAGGGGCTATCTGTATATATGGCTCATGTAAGCCATATTTCAGAGACCACGTTTATCCACATAATCAACAAGAAAATGTTGAAAACGGTTGACGATTTGCTTTAGGCAACGTAGCATTATGGGTACGGATGATATGGATGTACGTAAGAAGACTTGTTCACATTCCCCATTACGCGGTGTGACAAGATGACAGAAAGACGGTCTGACCAACTAATCCTATAGAAAACAAAACTTTACATACACCTGACTGCGGAACGCACAGTTCACAGAGCACTCAGGTTTCATATAAACCGATGTACAAGAGAACAGTGTTCCAAGTAGTTTTTATTTCACTTGGCGCACTCTGTATCGGGACAGTACTAACAAATACCGCGAAAGCATCACTCTTCGGGGGACTTTCTCCCGTTGAGCTTGGTGGTATTGTGGTGAGCGAGCGAGATAGCAACTCTCAAACCATTACCCTTCTAGAAGGAGCTCGCAACCTAGACCCTAACCCCTCACGAGGTGGTGGCGAGGTTTTTATTTCTGATGATACGGCACTTATTGCTGAAAATGCACCATTTATTAACTCCTCAGAAGAGCAAAGTACTCCCCCTGTTTCTGACCAAATTTCGCTCTATGTAGTACAAGACGGTGATACCCTTTCTCAGGTTGCTCGTATGTTTAATGTCTCAGTAAACACTATTGTATGGGCAAATGAGCTAAAGTCTGGGAAAGACATTCACCCCGGAGAAACGCTCCTTATCTTACCTATTTCAGGAGTTCAGCACGTTGTTAAAAAGGGTGACACGTTAAAAAGTGTCGCTAAAAAGTACACAGGGGACGAAGCGGAAATTATTGCTTACAACAACCTTCCGGAAAACGGTGAGTTGACCGTCGGAGAGACTATCACCATTCCTGGCGGTCTCATTCCTGAAGAA
>CAYWWH010000067.1:0-2170 GCA_964462155.1 uncultured Candidatus Saccharibacteria bacterium
GATAAACCATTCCTCATGCCTATTGAAGACATCTTCTCTATTGAAGGTCGAGGTACCGTTGTTACAGGTCGTATTGAGCGCGGTACTATTAAGGTAGGTACTGAAGTTGAAATCGTTGGTATCCAACCTACAACAAAGACCACCATTACAGGTATCGAAATGTTCAACAAACAGCTTGATGAAGGTCAAGCAGGAGACAATGCAGGTATCCTCCTCCGTGGTACTAAGAAAGATGATGTTCACCGCGGTCAGGTTCTTGCTAAGACTGGTTCAGTTACCCCTCACACTGCATTTGAAGCTGAGGTATACATTCTTAAGAAAGAGGAAGGTGGACGACATACTCCATTCTTCTCAGGATACAAGCCACAGTTCTATATCCGTACAACTGACGTAACGGGAGAAGTAACGCTTGCTGAAGGAGTAGAAATGGTTATGCCAGGAGATACGGTAACCTTTAAGGTTGTCCTCGTAGCACCTGTCGCTCTTGAGGAGCAACAACGCTTTGCTATCCGTGAAGGAGGTAAGACGGTTGGTGCTGGAGTTGTTACTAAAATCACTGCGTAAGCATTGAGTAAACATACCTACTATGGCAGCTGAAACCACGAAAAAAGCTAAAGGCTCAAAAACCGGAGCAGACGGCAACAAATTGCGTATCCGTATCCGAGCATACGAGCACAAGATTCTTGATGCGAGTATCAAACAGATCATGGATACCGCACTTCGATATGAAGCGAAGGTGATTGGCCCGGTTCCGTTGCCAACGGAGATCAAGAAGTACACGGTCAATCGCGCAACATTCGTACATAAAGATGCGCGAGAACAATTTGAGATGCGAGTTCACAAGCGAGTGATCGATATCTTGAATCCGGATCCAAAGGTAGTTGAAGCACTCACAAACTTATCTTTACCATCGGGCGTCAATATTGATGTTAAGATGTCTTAGAAAGTCTTACTAAAATCACCCTCACAAGGGTGATTTTAGTTTAGACATTCTTACATGCCCGTAACGAAGTGAAGGGCGCCTATCTCGGGTGCCCTTGAGGCAAGTTAGTAAGACTTATCAAAAACACTGCCAGCTGGCAGTGTTTTTGATTAAGTCGCACTTACATGCCCGTAACGAAGTGAAGGGCGCCTAGCTCGGGTGCCCTTGAGGCAAGTTAGAAAACATTAACAAAAATCAGCTCAATATCGGTGTTTTTTACATACCCCAGGCTGTTTGTTTGACAGAAATATGAAATATGCTATAATTATAAATAGGTAAATACAAAAATCTTCCAAAAAAACAAAGGAAAGGAGAAAAATATGCAGATCTCAAAATTGTTTGATATGTACTATTTTATGGAAGGTATTGGAGAATATGCTTTCTGTAACGCCGTCTTCTGTTATATCCTCCACACCGAAATGGAGGCGGAGGGTAGAGAGCCATCACTGAAGGTGGTATGGGAGAATACAGGAGGCAGTCCTGGTTCCTCAAAAGGGGCGCTTTATGGGTGGCAGTTCTACTTTGACCTTGTTCGTCTCGTGGACGAGCGCGGACGGTGGATGAGCATACCTATTCCTATGCTTAAACCTGAATACGCCTGCGCACTTCTCATGCGCGCCATGCAGACTGAAGGGGGATTTACAGAAAAAATGCCCTACACAAAACAGGATGATGACTGGGAGTACGAAAAAAAACAAAAATCTTTCCGGGAAGCTGATAAACGCGAAGAGATGTGGAAAGAACTCTTCGAAAGTGTCGGAATTATGACCCTTTTAAAAGCCGTCAAGGATGTGTCGGTTCCGTACGACACTAGTCCAGATGGGAAAAAAGAGGGGAGAACGGTAGAAAACAATCTCATCCTCGAGTACGCTCAGAGGCATAACTATACTCCTGAACTGTACGAATAAGATCTTTCAACTACCCCTAAACTCGATGTTTGAGTTTAGGGGTGGTTTTCAATATAAGGTACCGGGTACCTTTACTCGTGGTTCTTATCATACGATTAATCGTATGATAAGAAATGGTATTAAAATATAGGTAAAGATACTTTGTTTCGCCACTTCCAATGGGTGAAGGTTCAATTTTTACCTATTAGATGAATATGAAATATGCAAAAGTAGGTGAGGTCATACACAGGGTTGCATTTTTTTTATGGTCATGTATAGTGTCAGAGCTACTAGAAGTACC
>CAYWWH010000068.1:0-1969 GCA_964462155.1 uncultured Candidatus Saccharibacteria bacterium
CGATTCCCGGCTCCCCGATTCGGAGGAAGAGGATTCCCGAGAACAACCAATATTGATTGCATCTGGAACCGATTCCCGATCTTTTTTGTATAACACACCTTACTTGTTATTATTAAATATAAGATATACTTAATCCATGAAGGAACAAAACATAAAGGAAATCTTACAAATCATTTTAGATAATCTACAGGACAGGGATTTTGTTTGGAGACTTGAGGGAAGTGTAAATCTTAGAATTCAAGGTGTTGATGTATCAGTGCGAGATGTAGATATAACCACGGATGATGCTGGTATTGAAATATTTAGATCCACCTTGAAGAGTTTTGTTGTTAAGGATTTTTTTAGTCAAAAAATAAATGGTCAATCGATTATATGTGATGTGAATGGTTTTGTAGTTGAAATTAATTCTTATGGTGATAGAGAATTAGATATGTTTGATAAGACTGAAAAAGTTGTTTGGAATAAATTAAAGGTTCCAATTTTACCATTGATATATGCTAAAAAATTCTATGAAGCAATCAACCGAAAAGAAAAAGTTGATTTAATTTCTAACTACTTGGCGAGTTAGATCGAATTTACTTATGTAAGAATTTGATATACTTAACACCATGACCGCTGACAAAAATACAAAAATTGCAATCTTCCAAAAAAAGGAAATACGTAAAACTCTTTATAAAAATGAATGGTGGTTTTCGGTTGTCGATGTAATTGAGGCACTTACTGATAGTGTTAATCCTCGTGATTATTGGTATCGAATGAAAGTCCGTGTTCAAGATGAAGACGGAGCTCAGTTGTCGACAGTTTGTCGACAACTGAAATTAGAGTCTTCAGACGGTAAAAAATATGAAACGGATTGCGCCAACACTGAAGGTGTTTTTAGAATTATTCAGTCGATTCCATCACCAAAAGCAGAACCGTTCAAACGCTGGCTGGCAAAAGTTGGCTATGAGCGTATTCAAGAAATCGAAGACCCTGAAATAACTTCAAAGAGAGCTCGAGCTATCTATAAAGCTAAGGGGTATTCTGACGCGTGGATTGAAAAACGTATGCGCGGTATAGAGGTGCGCGAAACATTAACAAACGAATGGAAAAGACGAGGTGTACGAGAAAATCCAGAATACGCAATTTTAACTGCAGAAATTTCAAAGGCAACATTTGGTATGACACCAAGTGAGTATCAGAAGTTTAAAGGTTTGAAAAGAGAAAACTTGCGAGACCACATGAATGATCTAGAGTTAATCTTTACCATGCTCGGTGAAGCGTCAACCACTGAAATTGCTAAAAATAAAGATGCGCAAGGTTTTGAACAAAATAAAATAGCCGCTAAAGAAGGTGGAAGTGTGGCGGGGAAAGCCAGAAAAGATCTTGAAAAAAAGAGTGGCAAAAAAGTTTCAACAAGACAGAATTACTTAGACTCTCCCGAGAGTAAAAAGAGGTTGAAATAAGATTATGAATATAAAAGACAATACTCATACCATCCCCGACCATTTCTATAGAGTGAGTGTTAAGGCTTTAATACTCGATTCGGAAAAAAGGTTTTTACTGTCTCTTGAAAATAAAGGTATATGGGAACTCCCAGGGGGAGGGCTAAGTTTTGGTGAAAATCCCCAAGAGTGTCTCGTGCGAGAGGTTAAAGAAGAGATGGGATTACGCGTCGTTCATGTGAGTGATAAACCGTCGTACTTTTTCACTGCGCCTCACAGAAGCGGGAAGTGGTGGATATGCAACGTTGTATATGAAGTTGAGGTAGAGAATTTGGATTTCAAACCATCTGAAGAATGTGTCGAGTTGAGATTTTTTACAAAGGAGGAAGCACTCAAAGAAAAACTTTTTTCAAACGTGGTTACGTTTGCAAACATATTTAAACCCCAGAATCATTTGTAAAAAATCTATACCAAATACTCATATTTGCCGAGATACAAACACTCAATAATTTTTTCGAGCACATACCATGGTATTCTTACTGTAT
>CAYWWH010000069.1:0-1966 GCA_964462155.1 uncultured Candidatus Saccharibacteria bacterium
GCCTTGAATAGACTTTTTGGGATTATTTTTTTTACTATGTGTAATACGTTTTCCATACACTATTTTCCACGAGAAAGGATGCGAAGCGCTTCTTTAATAATAACACCTTGATCATCTGTTTCAGATACAATTTGGCGCAGTGCCTCTCGCGCTTCGTCAGTGCGGTATCCGAGCGTCTTTAGTGCTTCAAGGACGTCTTCTTCGTTTCGGTGAGAGGTGAGGGAATCACTCATAGTGAATCCTTGTACTTTGTCACGTAGCTCAAGGACAATTTTTTCCGCACTCTTTTTTCCAACCCCGCTTACTTTTGTGAGGTAACCGACATCGCCGTGTCCTATGGCGTGCACGAGTTTGTCGACTGTTTCAAGACCAATAATTCCTAGCGCTGAGCGAGGTCCTATACCACTAATGCTGATGAGTAAGGTAAACAGTTCAAGTTCTTCCTGTGTTTCAAAACCGAAAAGGTCCATGGCATCTTCTCGAACAGCGAGGTGGGTGTGTAGAGATACGTCATTTCCGAGGGAAAGTGATTCCGCAGTTCGTTTGGGGATATATACTCGATACCCAACTCCGTGAACACTCAAGACAAGGGTGCTGTTTTTTACGGATCGAACTACTCCTTCAAGGTGAGCTATCATAGCTCAATAATAGCGTACATATGCTGTGTGGGCGATATGGTCAAAGTGGTAAATGTAGTGGGGAGTGAGGGATTCTCAAACAATTTGCGTTCTTTGTAAACTGTGGTATCCTCTTTCTCACTATGCCAATAATCAAATCAGCAAAAAAGGCCGATAAAGCAAGTAAGCGCAAACACGTTTTTAATCTTCGCCGTTCACGAGCTATGAAAGAAGCAGTAAAGGAGGTTAAAGATCTTGTAGCAAAAGGTGATACTACTGAGGCCGAGAAGAAGCTTCCTCAAGCATATAAAGCAATAGATAAGGCAGCAAAGAGGGGAGTAATAAAGAAAAACAATGCGAGCCGAAAGAAGTCTCAACTTGCAACGACAGTCGGAGGCAAGAAAATTAAAAAAGAAGAGAAGTAAGTAAAACACCCGAAAGGGTGTTTTTTTTGTTCTGGATTATTTTGTTGTGAAAAGAGTTTTCTCTTTTTCGCGGAGTAAATTCACAAGTTCATCGAAATATTTTGAAACTGTGGGGTCAATGGCAACTTTTTCCGTTTTGTTTGTAAGGAGTGCTTCAAGGGTAACTTCTTTTTCTCGCCACAGTTTTCCTTCTTCAAGGTAGATGTTAAGTGGGTCGATGAGTTTGTCGAGTGCATAGACAAAGCGACTTTCTGCGTCTAGTTTTGCCTCGTACTTTTGAATGTGTGTATGGAGGTCTTCGAATTCTGGAAATTCAGAGGCAATTCGCACTTGTGCATCGTGCTCTCGCTTCTCTTTAGTTTCTTTCTGTACCACATCGTAGATGTAGGTGTCGCCAGCGTATGTTTCGACAAGGTCGTGTATGAGGGCGTATCGAATAACAAGGTCTTTATCAAATGGTAATTTCTCTTTTTCAATCAAATACCACGCAAGGAGAGTGAGTTGATAGCTATGTTCGACAGTGTTTGCGTATCGCGTTTCTCCCGGAATGCGTGCAACGCGTTCCACTTTATGAGTCAGGTGCGTGAAGTGAACAAACTGGAGTAGGGAGTCAAGGTTGGACATGAGGGTAGTGTAGCAAAGCGATGATGGGAGCGCGAGGGGTGTAGGTATCTCCAGGATTCTTCCATTATACCCACAGGGCACGAGAACCTGCTCTTTAAGAGACAGGCATGGACGGTATATTTTCTCCCAGGCACAAGTGGTCACGAGTTGCTAACTATTTTATTTCGGTATTGCCAGGATTCTCTCCTTACAGGAGCTGTACAGGCTTCGTGTTTTCTTGGAGCAGGGCTCCTCGAAAACATACTCAGCCTTTTCGAATCCTGGATGCAAGGTGCATTGGCACCTTGCTCGAGGGCGCAA
>CAYWWH010000070.1:0-1886 GCA_964462155.1 uncultured Candidatus Saccharibacteria bacterium
CGATGGATTCTTACGATACGACACTGAGATAGGAAACTATGACAACTCTGTGTACGGAGATATACGAGTTCTTGCTGCGCTTTTTTTAAAATACTTTGTACCAGGAAGTTATCACGTCGAAAGGCAAAACATTCTGACCACCTTTCTTGAGCACTCTGGAGAAAGACAACGCATTGCAGACATTGGATGTGGCGCCCCTGGTTTATACATCAGAGACTTTGTTCTTAAAAACAGATCCGTACAGGTGACACTCTTTGATAAGTATAAGAGTGCAGTAGAATTCTCTCAAAAACTTCTCACGTGTGCCTACCCTCACAGTGATATAGAGAATCAGGTGAGTGTTGCAACATATGATCTTGATTCACTGAGTCCCCTTCAGGATTTCGATACGTACATACTATATGATTCGATTGAACACGCGCTCGATCCGACAAAATCCATGGATGCACTCGTTCGACACTCCTCCGACACAGCATACTTCATATTATCTATCCCCATTTGTTCTAAAGAAGGTAACGAACAGTTCCATTTTATCGAATGGCTTACGGACGACGAAGCGAGAAATTGGCTTCAAGATCGACACCTAGACATTGTTAAGGAAGAGGTAATAGGACCAACAAAGGAAGACGTGTGGGCTACAGGCTTTTCATTCCACAACCTTATTGTTCTCACTAAAAAACACCAGATTATTCACAACAACTCGCACTATGAAAAAGAAAAAAATTAAAGTTGCACTCCTGTTTGGAGGAAGATCGGCTGAACACGAAGTATCACTTCGGTCAGCAGAATCTATCGCACGAGCAATAGATAAAAAGAAGTACGATGTAGTTTTAATAGGCCTAGATAAAACCGGTACATGGCATTTGGGAGAGTCTTCCTCACAGCTTCTTGATACTACAAATCCAAAACTCTACAAACTGAACGCTTCAAACAAAAAACGTGTCGCTGTTATAGCACAAGGAAAGAAAGAGATATCCGTTCTTGGTGATACAACCACTGCCCCCATTGATGTGGTCTTCCCTATTCTTCATGGACCATACGGAGAGGATGGCACCATGCAGGGACTCCTTAAACTTGCAAACATTCCTTTCGTTGGCGCAGGAGTACTTGGATCTGCTGTTGGTATGGATAAGGATGTCATGAAGCGACTACTCAGAGATGCGGGCATACCTATTGGGAAGTTTGTAGCATGCAAACAGAGTACTGTCCTCAGCTTTGAAAAAGCAAAGAGAGCACTCGGAGTACCACTATTTATCAAACCGGCAAACATGGGCTCATCAGTAGGTGTAAGTAAAGTAAGAAACAAGAGAGAGTTCGATGAGGCGATTAAAGAAGCTTTCATGTTTGATACAAAAATCATTATCGAAGAGCAAATCGAAGGGAGAGAGATAGAATGCTCAGTCCTGGGCAATGAAGACCCCATAGCTTCTGTTGTAGGAGAAGTTGTCGTCAAGGACGACTTTTACTCATATTAAACAAAATATATTGATGAACATGGAGCAATTATTCAGATACCTGCACATATTTCAAAAAAGATAGCGGAAGAAATACAACGACTAGCTGTTCAAACCTTTACAACACTTTCGTGTGAAGGATTCGGTCGGATTGATTTCTTTTTGCGAAAAGATGGAAAGGTGTTTGTGAATGAAATAAACACTATTCCTGGATTTACCTCAATTAGCATGTATCCAAAACTTTGGGAGGCGAGCGGTCTCCCCTACTCAGAGCTCATTGATACACTTATCGAGTTAGCGCTCGAGCGTTTTGAAAAAGAAAAGAAACTAAAAACCTCCTACGTAGCGTAGTGCCTTCTTCACGTCGCTAACGTAATACCTTGACCAAATTCGCAAATTATTGTACTGTTTGGGCTGGTTTGTTTTTTGATA
>CAYWWH010000071.1:0-1876 GCA_964462155.1 uncultured Candidatus Saccharibacteria bacterium
ATGGAGAAAAAACCAACCCCCGAGACGTAAGTCCGGGGGTTGTATGTTATCGCACGGTAGGTGCGATGTTTGCTATTTGAGATGCTGGAGTGAAGGTAATCCCCTCCTCGACAACATCAAGAGCAGTTTGTGTTGTATCAAAGAGTGCGAGGAGTACTTCCTCGAAACCATTGAAAACAGTGCTCATAAGCATTTGAAGAACTAAGATGCCAATCCCTAGTCCTATCGCTCTGTTTATTCTCATAGAAATAATGGTTGCGAGAAGGCTGGACTGGCAACAATGTGCCAAAGATCCCTTGTAAATCACCTCCTCTCGACTATGTGCAACAAGTAGTTGTACAGAGCCCACAAGAGACGATGGTGCTTTTTATACTATGTCTAAAAATTTATAACTTGTCAATGTGTCCTGAGGTTACACATCAAGCGTATATTACGTGTATGGAACCACTCGCACACCGTATCCGCCCAAGCACTATCGAGGAGTACGTTGGGCAAACACACCTCGTTGGTTCACAGGGACCACTTCGCGAGGCAATACGCAGGAAACACTTATTCTCCTTTATTCTTTGGGGACCACCGGGAGTGGGGAAGACTACACTTGCTCGCATTTATGCTTCAACACTTGAAGCAAACCTCTTTGAACTCTCTGCAGTCTCTGCAGGTAAAGCTGATATAAAGAAAATAGTTGATGATACTTCAAGCAATCGATCGAAAGTACTTTTTCTTGATGAAATTCACCGCTTCAATAAGGCGCAGCAAGATTTTCTTCTCCCCTTTGTCGAATCAGGCGCACTCACACTCATAGGTGCGACAACTGAGAATCCAAGCTTTGAAGTGATACCCGCCCTCCTCTCTCGGTGTCGTGTATTTACCCTCAAAGAACTTTCTGACGAAGATATCGTCACAATTCTTACTCGTTCTGATATTGAACTCGACGAAGATTCAATTCAATGGATAGTAGAACGAGCAAATGGTGACGCACGCCAAGCTCTTGCTATTGTTGAAAATGCTCATAACCTCTATGGCACAGTGACCGAGGAAACACTAACTTCCTCACTCCAAGACAAACGTCTCCGCTACGACAAACACGCAGAAGAACATCACAACACTATAAGTGCGTACATAAAAAGTATGCGCGCAGGAAAAGCTGACGCAGCGCTCCATTATCTCGCGCGAATGATTGCCTCGGGAGAAGATGCGAAGTATATCGCACGAAGAATGGTCGTATTCGCGAGTGAAGATGTTGGCCTAGCACAACCAACAGCACTTGTCGTAGCAAACGAAGTCTTTCGCGCATGCGAAACAATCGGTCTCCCCGAATGTGGTATTAACCTTGCCCACGGCACCGTCTACTTAGCACAAGCAAAGAAAGATAGACGAGCGTACGATGGATACAAAGAGGCACTTCTCGATGTAGAACGATACGGAAACCTACCCATCCCGCTCCACATACGAAACGCTCCGACAAAGCTTATGAAAGACGAAGGGTACGGAAAAGGATACGACATGTATCCTGAAGATTCTGTATCGTTTTTGCCTGAAAAACTCAAGAACAAAAAGTACTTAAAGAGTAGTGAGTAATTAGCTTTGGGTAATGAGTAGGGATCCCGCCGTATCGAGAGTTGAAAGTTACAGGGATAGGACTTGCGAAAATAGATACAGTTCGAGGCGCACAAGCAAAATACTACGAGGCGTACTGCGGTACGGTGAGGAGTATTTTGCGCAGCGCAACGAAGAAATGCGACCAATTTTTGTTAGATCCCAAAGGCTTTACAAAAATGAAGTACTCTCGTGGTGTGCTATTTTCACAAGTCCTACTACACAAAAACCCGCTAGGTGCGGGTTTTTGTGTAAAGAGTTATAAGTACTTTATTTT
>CAYWWH010000072.1:0-1770 GCA_964462155.1 uncultured Candidatus Saccharibacteria bacterium
TACCCAGCACTATCGCTGACATAGTTTGCAGTACTTTTGCAATGACTATCTCAGCGGGTATTTCAGCTTGGATACTGGGGAAGGTAAAAACGAGTTATTAAATAAAGTTATTTTTGTGTCACTACGTGGTACAAACAATACATATGAACAAAATCACCTTTACTAATTCATGCAGTGTCCCGTCATGGATGCCTGATTATAAAAAGAAGTTTCGTGAAAATGCTAATGACTATTTTAGAGGTGCATTAGAACAAGTCCCCTTCCTCAAGAATACAGACCTTGAGGTCACGTATTTCCTCCAGGGAGTTGGGTCCATTGTGGCAAAGATTGTAACGAGTACAGGTGATACGTATGTAATGAAAACAACTGAGTCTGTAAACCATACCAACGCGGAGATATGTACATATAAAGCAGCATTAGATAACGCTATTAAAGTTCCCAAACTATTTTTCGACGGTATCCAAGATGGACTTCCCTTTTTACTGATTGAATATTTTGAAGAAAAGACTCTGTATGAGAAACTCGAAGCCTTTGAGTTTACTCTTGAAGAGATTGCCGAAATACGCGCAAACTTTTTTATCAGTCTTAAAAAGATTAAGGGCAAGGGATATAACTGGCCTGTAACTTATGTAGATGGGGTTTTACATGGTAATTTTGAAACTTTACAAACATTTATGGACGAGTGGTTTTGTAAGGAAGATTTTATCGAAATTGCAAACAAACATTTTCCACTGATTCAATGGAAAGAAAATTTGTATCACCATGTTGAAAACGTGCTAGAGCAAAATATTAGCACCTTTAGTACATTAGGAACATTTGATATTCAAGCTGGACATATTTTCGCGAGTACTCCTCCAACATTATTTGACCCTTGTCTCAAACTTGAGCCTGAGTATTTTGATTTAGCTCAACTCATAATCCCACTTTCAAACATGGAGGATAGGGATGTATACATGAACAAAGTGATATTTTCTAAATATTTAAAAGAAATTGGAACAATTGATTTTAACAGACTATCAAGTGCGCTGTGGTTACAAACGTATAGGAAAGCCACAAATCAGTTAAAACATACTGATGATGTGAGAACAAGAAATGGTCTGCATGCACTTGCCACCATATCAAACGCAGAGTCCCTAAAAAATCACGTTGAGTACTATTTGAGTTAGCTTTACATAACAATTAGAAGACAAATAACGCCCTGCAATGTGCCTACGGGCTCATTGGGTGCTCTACGTAATGAGATTTTGTACCTCCCGCTCTTTATTCCCTCTTGAATTTCCTGAATTAAACCGTTTTATGGATTGCTTCATTTCACTCGCAATGACGACACCTTACGCTCATAAAGATGTGAAATAGGACATGTGGTGTATTTGTCCTATTTGTTTTGTTTCTACACAATACTTTTCCAGTGGCTGTCTTGGCGCGGGAGGAGATGGCTATCGCGAGAAGCATCTTCAAGTAACTTCTCTGTAAGGCGTTCCATGCGCATGCCTTGACTTCCCTTAATAAAAATACAATCACCTTCTTCAAGAACCTCTTCGAGAATCTTCAGTGCATCGTCTTTCGTAGAACAGGTTTCAACTCGTTTGCATTTACCCTTTTCCTTCTCTGCTACTCCCCCTGCGTCGTTCATGCGAACTCCTATCGTGATGAATACATCTCCTACCATAGAGGATATCTTCCCTATCTCTTCATGTTCTCGCACTGAGTAGTCTCCAAGCTCAAGCATGTCTCCGAGCACTACTATTTTTTTCCCTTTCACCTGTAGCT
>CAYWWH010000073.1:0-1756 GCA_964462155.1 uncultured Candidatus Saccharibacteria bacterium
AAAGCCGGAGCAGCGGGTCCCCACCCGAAGCGCAGCGAAGGGAAGGGGCTGCGAGGCGGGTGAGAAGCGAACACGTGGAGCTTCGCAAGACTCGTTGAGATATTTTGTAAGTTACGAAACAAAATGTCCAACGAGTGGACAGAACCTGTAAGGTTCGAGAGTGCTTTGTATATTGATTTCGGATTTAATTAGTAGGTTGATTTTCAATTTTTGACTCTTGTTGTTTCTTTATTAACTCCTGTAACCCTTTTAGCTCCTTTTCAAACTGTTGTCTCCTAGCATCAACTTGTTCATTTTTAGCTTGGAACGACAACAAATGTTTCCTAATAAAGTCTTGTACTTCTTTTGAAGATTCTGACGAAGGGGTGCTTGAAAACATCCAAGAATAGCTTGTGTTCCATGCAGTTTGATTTCCCCAGATCCTTTCGTCACCTTTGTAATTATTTGCGAATCTTTTAAATTCTTCAGCAAAATCCTCTTTTGCACTACTTTCCCATTCACTCATAGCAAGCCCGTTTGGTGCGTTTCGTATCTTTGCCCATTCTATCCAATCTGCCGATGTGAAATTTGCTGAAAGTATATGTCCAAGCTCGTGTAAAAATGTTGCTTTAAATGAATCACCTAAAGCGGTCCCAAAAATAAAAATAGCATTGTTGCCTGAACCAGTAAATGCTATGCCATGGGCGCTTTTTTTGGGAAGTTCATACCTCATTACTCCGTTATTTTTAAAAACCGCAATTTGACCACCTTCAAATGTTGGGGAAATAAGTCCAAGGACTAAACCGTTTATAAGAACGCTTGGGAAATCAACTTGAGAAAGAGTCGTTAATATTTCCTCGTTGTATTGTTCGAGTAGCGCTTTCGCTGTGTCACTGTTGTCGCTCGGAAAGATCGTTGTATAGATTTTGTACGTATTTGATATTGGTGACTGAGAACGAATATCGAATAACAAACCTTTTTCACCAAACTCAGATTGAAGATTTGAAAGAAACTCATTATTTTTTCTTATGACATCTTCATTTGGTTGGAAAGGGTTAAATGAACCAAAGTTGTTTTCAACAGCTGTTTTCTCGTTCTCTGAACAAAATCTAATTGTATCTATAAACGAGGTGTTTTCAGGCGCATACGTTGAGCATGAACTGTAATAAATAAAACCAAAAAACAGCGCAACAAGTAAGGTGATAAAACCAAGCGCTGTAAGTATTGAGTAAATCGTTGCTTTTCTGTTTATTTTCTTAACTTCTTCCTCGCTGAGATCGGCGCTCTTTATTTCCTCTTCTAATATTTCGAGTGTTTCTTCTGTTTCTTTGATGGCTGGAGGAGTAGTGTGAGTGCCACATTTCTTACAGAAATTATCCTCATCGTTTAAATGTTCACCACAGTTTGAGCAAAACATGTTTTAAGTATATCCCATTGCTTACTTGTTGTAAGTGTAGAGAAGGGGATCATTGTAAACTTTGTTTAAAATTAGGACCGTTCGAGTTTATTGAGTCTGTTGTTGTGTATGGTTCTATACCATCATTGTGGTAAGTATTCTTTCAAAAACTATGCGTATTGAAGCGCATTTTGTAGGGCTGGGCTTGAATAGTAGTACTCCCAAAACCTTGATAGGTAGCTTTTGAGGTGGTTCGAGGTTTTATGTAGTGTGTCCACAAATGTCAAAACCAGAGCATGTCTCTGGTTTTGGTAGTCTTAATATGCTTGAAAAAGCTACTCCTTATCTCCCTCACCACCCTCAATCTCTTCTTTCTTTTCT